>JAYGDV010000384.1:0-13796 GCA_046582735.1 Planctomycetota bacterium | reverse complement strand
TGGAGAACCCCGATATCGAGCTGGCTGCTTCGGGCGGACTGCTCTGTGGCCTCTTCGGTGCTGCCCAGGGCGCCATCTCCGACCTGCTTCTACAGCCCTTCGCGGGAGCTATCGACGAGCTGGTCGCAACCGCGCGGGAGGATCTCATCGGCCTGGAGATCTGCGAATAGGGTGCTCTCCCGGGGGCGCTTATTGCGAAATGCAGGAAGCCTGTTCACAGGCTAATGGGTTCTGTCCAGCCTGTGAGGGGTCGATTCCGCAGCCGGGATAGGGTTGCGGCGGCAGGGCAGTACCCAGGAAGAGGGTGCTGAGGGCATAGATGGCATCGGTGATGTTGAGCTCTCCGTCATCATTTGAATCACAGGCCGTCTCACAGGCCGCAGTCATTCCCTCGGCGAAGAAGAGAAGGTTCAGGGTGAAGATGGCATCCGTCAGATCGAAGGCCAGGTCACCGTTGCAATTGCCCCGGGTGAAGGACGCGTCGAATTCTCCTATGTCGATCGAACAGGTTTCCGGGGCGCTGCTGATTTCGTTCCTGGTGGAGCTGATGTTGATCACGTAGCTGCCCGGTTCGATGTCATCCAGGACGAACTGCCGGGCCCCTCCACCGAGTACCGCTGATTCCAGGGGATTATCCTCGTAGAGGACGGAGATCTCGAAAGAATCAATGCCGCCGGAGGCATCCCAGGTGGTCAGCAGGTTGCGGGTTGTCTTCAGGGTGCAGCCCAGGTTTGTAACTGGAGGTACCGTCACCATCTCGACGGCGCCGAGGCAGTCGACCCGGGAGAAGCTCAGACCTGAAACTTCGTCATTCACCTCGGTTCCGGTGGCCAGGAGGGTCTCGATGACCTGGTCGGCTGTGAGCCGGGGGTTGGCCTCCAGCATCAGGCAGATGGCTCCCGAGATATGGGGGGCTGCCTGCGAGGTTCCAGAGATCGCTGCATTTCCACCGGTATTGCCGGTGCTGACGATGTTTTCTCCCGGTGCGACGATATCGAGCAGAGCCGACCGGTTGGTGAAGGTGGAAATGGTGCCCGGGGAGATGTCGAGCGTGGACCCGACAGAGATGACCTCGTTCATGCAGGAAGGCAGGGCAAGCGAGTCGTTGCTGCCGTTGTTCCCCGAGGCTGCCAGGACCAGGATCCCCAGTTCATGAGCGGCCGTCACTGCCCCGGCGATACCTTCATGGGCATCGTTACAGCTCTGCTCATAGAGGGAATGGCTTGCCAGGCTCATATTGATGACATCGATTGAAATCCCGTTGTCTTCCTGGTGCAGGGACACGGCGTACTCGATGCCCGCGGCCCAGTCGGTAAACCAGCCCACGTTTCTCCGGTCGAGGACTTTTACCGGGATGATGGAAGCACCCGGGGCGATACCCGGGGGGGTGAGGTTGCCCCGCGAGGCCAGGATCCCGCTGACGTGGGTTCCATGTCCGTTATCATCATCGAAGTCCTCCCCGATATCAGCACCCTGGTCGAGGAAATGCCGTCCATATTGTTCAAGGATGCCCTCCTGGAGGTCGAGATGGTCAGCATCGATTCCGCTGTCAAGAACGGCAACGATCCTCCCGGCTCCACTGAGGCCGAGCTCCTGCACCTGGTTGGCGCGAACGATCTGCCGGCTCTCAAGCAGGGTGGCTGAACCTCGCTGGTCGGCCCGAAGTCTCCTGACTCCGGCGAGCTGGCCGAGCCGGGTGATTACTTTTTCATCACGAATCTCCAGTGCAAGGACGGGGGAGTAGCGGTATCGGTAGCGCAGAGTGTAGCCATCCTTGCCCAGCAACTTGAGGCATTGGTCCTGGGAGGCCCGGCAGGCCTGCATCTTCTGCCTGAGGGTAGAAATCCCCGTTTCAGTGCCGGCCTCCTGCGCCGCAGTGAGGACGGCGCAGATGATGGCCCGCCCGTTTTCGGAGAGCATTTTTCTTGCCTGCTGCTCACCCTCAAGGGCCTCGACCGTGGGAAATCCCAGCACCAGGGCCACGATGGCGACCGCCACCAGGGAGAATCCCGTCCCTGTTTTCTTTCTGGTCAATCTCACCTACGTTCCCCCGGGAACAAGTAAAGGTCCAATCAAGCAGTACAGACTCGATTTTAGCAGTAAAACAGGCCTCAAGCTCTCAGGATTCCGGTTGATAAGGAACTATGAAGAGTCGCTCCTGTGTTGGGGGCATGGTTGTAAGTGCAAAGAAGGGCAAACGGGCGAAATCTGCATATTTTGCCAATAAGGAGTGTTTACCCGGCCGATATATACTATGCTAATAGTGACTTGAGTGTCGGGGATGAAAGCGCTTCGGAGGGGTCGGTTCTTAGTGGCCCAGGGGCATTTCGGGCGTCGATTCCGCTGAGGGAGACAATAGTGTGTTCCTGGTGGAATGTTCCGGCACGTTGTGGTGATCCTTGTGGGAGGGGATCGTCTCGATAAGCATAGTCCAGGACGTCGAGTGACGGACGGTCTACCCGGACAATGCTTTGAAGCGCGGATTCCAGGTCGTGAAATCGCGCAGTTCTAATAGAGACCTCGAAACCGGTAAGTGATAGCAGAAGAATCATTTGCACCGAGCCAATCGGTTTTACGGGTTGCCGCAGGACCCTGCAGGTAACCGCCGTCAGGACAGTACGGCAGAGGATCCAGGCACGGTCCAGGAAGTGTTGTGGACCCCGGCCTGTGGGATTTTGCCTCCAACACGAGGGAATTCCGGCAACCGGGGCTCCCTGAGTTCCGGTTGAGCCGGATAGATAAAAGAAAAAAGAAATTGAACGAAACGAACCAACCAAATACGCCTGAGCCCGCCGGTGGTTTTGCCCGGGAGGCGATCGAGGGTATTGGTGGCCTTGACCCTGCGGAGCAGTCGCCTGGCATGTCTTCGACAGGTGAGGTCATGGCAACTGCCGGGGATTCCCCCGCGGAAGGGGTTTCCGGCCCGCGGACCAGGCGTGGCGCTAAGACGATGAAGAAAAAACCAGTGCAGGAGAAAGCCTCCGGTGAGGAAGGAAAGCAGCGTGGCCCTGGAAAGCACGGTCGCGGCCCGAGATCTTCACGCAAGGGAGGAAGGTCGAAGGGCAGGAGACATGGACGCAGGGCTTCCGGGGCGCCTGCTGAAAATAGTGCCAACGGTAACGGGTCAGTAGGCGGCGGAATCTTGCGGGATGAAACCAGGAACCTGCCGCAGGTGCCGGCAGGAGAAGACGGCATCGTTTATGTAATCGGAGGCTTTGCCCCCCTGGCGGGCGAAGGTTATATCGAGATGTACGACCGCAAGAGAGCGGTCAAATACGCCTACAACTATTTCACCGAAGTGTATGAGGCCACCGAGGACATCAACCTGGTTCCTGTTTCCACTGACAGGGGTCTGGTGAACCGCCTGACCGATCCACTCGACCGGCAGATCGCGACCCAGGTGACACGTTTGCCCAAGGCCCGGGCCCTAGCCGCAAATGCGGCGAGCAAAAACCCGAGGAAGGGTTCGCGCCCAGGACGCAAGGGGGCTCCGAACAACCATTACGGAAAGGCCGCCCTGCTGCGAAGCGGCGCCTGCTATGTGAGTGAAGACAACTGGCGCCGGCTGATTCCGCTCCTGATCGAGACCGGGCGGGCCTACGTTGAGCCGGGTGCCGGGCTGCAGACCATGCCTCTTGAGCAGGAAACCCTCGACCCCTATGAATTCCAGCTTTCCCTGGAGTTCGGTAATCGCTCGGGTGAGTACCACCTGACCGGGAGATTTGTCCGGGATAACCACCAGTTGCCGTTCGAATCACATGCATTGCTCGTGGCGGATGGGGAAAAGGGGTACCTGGTAAGAAAATCAGGCCGCCTCACCGAGATTGACTTTATGGGCTCGGCCTCGTGGTTGCGTGCGTTGCGCCGGGGCAGGTACCAGCGGGTCTCAAGGCGGAGCCTGGGAAAACTCTACAAGGTCTTCGAGCGCTCGACGACCCTCCCCCCGCTTCGTGCGCCGGCCAATCTTGCGATCAAGATGGTGCGGGATGAAGCACCCAGGCCTGAGCTCAAGCTCGAGCAGGCCCACCAGGGAGTCGTCGGCGAGGTGATCTTCCGCTATGGCAAGGATGACAGTGTCCGGACAGCCCGGCCGGGAAGGTGTTTCTTCTCCTCCAGGACCCGGCATATCGTCGTTCGCGACCTCGACCAGGAGGGGGCCCAGGCGGCCGGACTGGTAGGGCTGGGTTTTCAATATAATCCCGAGAACCACCAGGTCACCCTTGATGAAGACAAGCTCCTGAACGTGGTTCCCGAGCTTTTTGAGCGCCACTGGCTCATCACCGGCAAGGGGATTCCCTTCCGTCCACCCACCGATATGGAAGTGGATATCAAGACCGAGCCGAATCTTATCGAGCTCGAGGTGACGGTTCACTTTGATGACCTGAAGGTGGGCTTGCCCGCCCTGCTCAGCGCGATTCATGATGACAGCCGCTGGGTCACCCTGGGAAAAGGCCAGATTGGAGTGCTTCCTTTCGAGTGGCTTGAAAAGAACGCTCCCTGGATGGAAATGGGAGAGCTGCGGGGAGAGAAACTGATTTTCCGCAAAAACCAGTCGCCGGTAATTGATTCGCTCCTGTCGGAGAATATCCAGTCGAAGCTCGATGATGGTTTCAAGGCGGAACGCGAGCGCCTTGCCGGATTCAAGGGCATCGAGGCGTGTGAACCATCGGAGGACTTCGAGGGAGAGCTGCGTGCTTACCAGAAGGAAGGTCTCGCCTGGCTGCGCTTTCTTGATCAGATGGCCTGGGGGGGCTGCCTCGCAGATGATATGGGCCTTGGTAAAACCGTGCAGACGCTGGCCCTCATTGATCTTCTCAAGAAGGAAGGCCGCGAAGGCCCCACCCTTGTCGTTTGCCCCAAGTCCCTGATCTTTAACTGGCTGCGTGAGATCAAGCGGTTTACCCCCAGGCTGAAGGGTGTTTCCTATACCGGGCCGAAACGGTCCAAGGTCTTCGATGATATCGATGATTACGATATTGTCCTGACGACCTATGGAACCCTGCGCCGGGATATCGCGAAGCTCCATGCGAAGCAGTTCTTTTACGTGATCCTCGATGAAGGCCAGGCCATCAAGAACCCGGAATCCCAAAATGCCAAGTCGGCGATATTATTGAAGGGGGAGCGCAGGCTCATCCTGAGTGGTACCCCGATCGAGAATCATCTCGGTGAGTTGTGGTCGCTCTACAACTTCCTCAATCCCGACATGCTCGGTTCGGCCTCTGCATTCAAGACGCGGTTCGGATCCGGCATGGAAGCCGATTCGGCCAGTATCAAGTGGCTGCGGAACACATTGCGTCCCTTCATCCTGCGGCGCAAGAAGGAACAGGTCGCTACCGACCTTCCGGAGAAAATCGAGGAGACGATCACCTGCGAGATGGAGGCCGAGCAGAAGAAGCTCTACAACAAGCTCAAGCGGGCGACGAAGAGCAATATCCTCAACAAGGTCGCTCAGCAGGGTGTAGCGCGGTCGAAGCTCCATATCCTCGAGGCGTTGCTGCGGCTGCGGCAGGCCGCCTGCCCCCCGGGTCTGATCGATGAGGAGTTCGCCAAGCACAGCTCAGGAAAATTCAAGGTCCTGCTGTCGATGCTGAACGAGGTTGAAGACGAGGGGCATAAGGTGCTGATCTTCTCACAGTTTACTTCCCTGCTGGCTCTGCTGCGCAAGGAGCTCGACAATCAGGGGAAGGTATACGAATACCTCGATGGCAAGACCACCAACAGGGAGGGGCGGGTAGATCACTTCCAGAACGACCCGAATGTGAAGTTCTTCCTGATCAGCCTGAAGGCCGGTGGAGTCGGGCTCAACCTGACGGCCGCGGACTACGTCTTCATTCTCGACCCCTGGTGGAATCCCGCTGTCGAGGCCCAGGCGATCGACCGGGCTCACCGGATCGGCCAGGACAAGAAGGTCTTCGCCTACCGGTTTGTTTCCGGGGAATCGATCGAGGAGAGAATCGCCGATCTGCAGGTTTCAAAGAGGAAGCTGGCCGACTCCATCGTGTCGGGCTCAGGCAGCGTGATTCGAGACCTGAGCAAGGATGACCTCGAATACCTCTTCAAGTAAACCGGCCAGCCCCGCTGCCGGGCAGATCCAGTGCTTCGCCCTGCTCCCTCCACCTTCCCCACGCGTCGACCCGATTTCTCGAAAAAGGCCGTTTCAGGCCGTTTTTCCAGCATTAACTCCAGGGTTATGGGAATAAGGCTTTGACGCATCCTGCCCGGGTGTGTAACATCCCGATCAACCACAAGGGTGAGAGAGCGAAAAGAAACGGGAGAGGCCTGAAGTAGATCCGGGAATTGCTGGAACCGGCTTGAGGGCTCGCCTTGTTTTGAAGATACAAGTGGTGGTACACCAGCGCTTCCCATGGTTGGAGGTTTGAACTCCGACCGGCTCATTTTCGAGCCGCGCGCCGATGGCCTTCTCAACCGAGTGGCTGCCCTGGCGGAGGGGAAGTGAAGAGACTGGTGGTAAATAGAAAAGCCGAGGTCCTGAAGGGGTCTTGGCTTTTCTTGTTTCCGGGCTCCTGCGGCGCTTTCAATTCCCGCCGAGGGCTTCCTGCAGCTCTTCGAGGGTGACGTGATGGGTGCCGGTGCGGGAGATGGCGACCGAGGCACAGTGGCTGGCCACCGCGGCAGCTGAGTGGAGATCCCATCCCGCCAGCCTCCCCAGCAGGACGGCGGATGAGACAGCATCACCGGCACCGGTAACATCCACCACCTCGCCGGCCAGGCTCGGCAGGAGGACGGCCTCTTCGCAGTTCTCGCCCAGTGCCGCCATGCCACCGGGTCCCAGGGTCAGCAGGACCTCCCGGTGCGAACCCTGCTGCTTCAGCTTCCCGGCCAGCTCCCCGGGCGGGATCTCCTGCCCGGGGTTTCCCAGCGCCTCCCGGGCCTCCTGGTCGTTGGGTATGACAAGGCTGAAGTCGTGGAATTCTTCCAGGCGCTCGCGGGAGCTTCCCTGGAGAAAGAGATTGTGAGAGGCCGCTATTGCCGGCAGCTCATCGAGAATTCTCCCGGTTACCAGGTGGTGGACCTGGTCAAGGACAATGATCGCGTCCACCTCCCCGGCTTTCTCCCCGAGCACAGAAAGAACCCGGTCCTCGATGGAGCTGTCGATGGGCTCATCCGGCAGCACATCCAGCCTGAGAATTTCCCTCGCCGGGGCATTGGCGACCCCGGCACGTATCTTCGTATAGGTCAGGGTGGGCTTTGATGAGAGGCGAATGATCGCATCGGTGCCGATGTTTTTCTCTTCGAGTTGCGTGGTCAGCTCCTCCCCAGCGGAGTCTTCACCGACGATGCTGACAAGCGACACCTCGGCTCCGAGATTCTTCAGCGAGCAGGCCAGGTTGCCGGCGGCTCCGGCGGTGCGAACGCGGGAAGCGAGCTTCACCACCGGGATGGGCCCCTCCCTGGAGATCTCAAACATTTCCCCCTCGAGGTACTCGTCGAGGAACAGGTCTCCAAGCACGAGGACGCGGAGCTTCGGGAAGGCGCCGAGCGTGGCGCTGAGTTCCTGTAGCGGCAGGGGGGTGTTCATCAGTCCTCCTGGTATTCGCCCGGGGCCGCCCCTGTACGGCTTACCTGCAGGAGGCTGAGAAGGGTGCTTGCCCAGTAGATTGCCCTCTGGACCCTGTTAGCCGCCTTCACGGCCGGGTTGTGGTCAATGAGCGAGATGATCGTATCGTCCTCGGTTTCATCGATGAGCCATTCAACCCTGCTGACCGTTTCGTTTTTCCAATGCCAGTCGTGTTCGAGGTGTGCGGGCGGCTCCATCTTGAGGATCTCCCGGCTGGCGGGGCCGCCGCATTCCGGTGGTGCGGAGCCCTCTGCCGGGATGGCGGCGAGGGGACACTGGGGCCACCAGCGCTGAACCTCGGCCGGGTCAGAGAGCTTGTTCCAGATGAGCCATGGGTAGGTTGGAACCGCGGCTTCAAAACGCACTGGTGATTCGCCGGCAGCCTTCGAGTAGTCGAGACGGAATTCCGGGGTGCCGTCTTCGATAAAGGAGCGCAGGGCAGGCAGGGCGGTCCACCACCAGTTCGGACTGCAGTTGCTCGACGGCCAGGCCGGGCAGCGTTCGGCGCTCTGGGTAATTACCAGCTCGGTCTGTTCCAGGTTCGATTCCATTTCGTAGAGAACGGTTGTCTCTACCTTGCCGATGAACCAGCGGTATTCCAGGCGGTTGGGGATATCGATGCTGAGGATCTCAAAGTTTCCTTCCGTTCCCGCCGGGGGAGGCGCAGGAAAGACAGTCTTTCCTGTGAAGGCATAGAGCCCGCCCTTACGCAGGTCGATCTCCGCCTCATCACACCACCATTGCGCCAGCTGTTCGGGTTCGGTCAGCGCCGCCCAGACCCGCTCGAGCGGGTACAGGATCTTTTCCCGGCGGCGGGTTTCCCATTTGCCGCGGGGTTTGCGTGAGAGGTTGGAGACTTTGATCAATGCCATGGCTTCAATGTGCAGGGTTTGTTGTGCAGGGAATCCCGGACGACCGGAAATCTTCTTCGCTGTTGCCCGGATTGCCATCCTCCGTTGCAGCGGGGGGCCTGTCGAGGATTTCTTTGTGGTCGAGTCGTATCAGGAAGTCTCCGCCTTTCCTGTCTCCCGTGGGCGTTCTTCCGCTTCGGCTCGGGTTCTCCTGGCAGTGCGTGCCAGGACGGCCATCACCAGTGAGGCGGCCGCGAAACAGGCTGCAGCGCTGAAAACACCGGGCAATCCGCTGAAGAGGGAAGCGGAGTTGAGAACTTCAGCCAGTCCGCCTTCCTCGATCCAACCGCTGAGATGGGTTCCCGAGCCCATGCCCACCCCGAAGGTAAGGATAAACTTCAGCCCATAGATCCGTCCGCGCAGCCTCGGCGCCGTATACCGCGCAAGCAGGGTATTCTCTACCGGCTGTACCGCGAACATGAAGAAAGCCATCGCTGCGGCGGCGACCAGCAGTTGCATTCCCCCGAGTATACCCACGAGGTATACCAGCGGCACGGTACCGATCAGCAGGGCGATGTAGAGCCCCCTCCCCTCGCGTTTTTCCATCCACCACCCGGCGAAGACCTGTCCGAATCCGCCGATGAGGTAGACCAGGAAGAGGAGGTAGCCTGCTTTACTGATGTTATCCAGATAAGGTACTCCGGAGGATCCTGTATCGAAGTGCTGCGGCAACTTGGTGATGATCAGGCTGTAGTAGACACCTCCGAATAGCATGGCGCACAGCAGCAGTCCGACAATGGTTTTTCCTCCCCGGCTGCCGCCATTGTCCTTCCCGGGATCAGCCGCATCGGTGGTTCTTTTACCGCCGGTGTTTGAGATGCCCAGCAGGAAGGCCAGGATGATCATCGGGATGGCGAGCCCGGCGAATGCCCAGCGCCAGTCACCGGTCCACTCGGCCATCTGCCTGGCGGCCAGCGGGCTGAGGGCTGTTCCGAGGCTTCCGAAAAGGCCGTTGATGCCCATCGCCCTGGCGCTGCGGCGGATTCCCTTGGAGATCAGGGCCAGTCCAACGGGGTGGTAGATGCTCGTGCCGAGGCCGATGAGGACAAAGGCCAGTGTCAGGTGCCATACCTCGCCGGCAAATCCCGCCACGACTCCACCGGCCGCCGAAATGATGAAGAACGCCACCAGCAGCGGTTTCTCTCCGTAGCGGTCGCTCAACCAGCCGGCCGGTATCGCTCCGATCCCGAAGAGATAGAGGCTGATCGATGCCAGCTCGGTCAACTGCCGCGAGTCCAGTCCGAAATCACGCTGGATTTCCGGCTGGATCGCCGTGAAGAGGTGGATATAGACATGCGTCATCGCATGGGCGATGCAGGTGAAAAAGAGAATATTGCGTTCGACCCGGTTTTTGTTGTTCATCGCTTCGCTCAGAATTTCTCCAGGTAGGTGACGAGGTCAGCGACCGCGCGAGGTTCCAGGCCTGAAAGCAGCCCGGCCGGCATCAGCGACAGGGCCCGGGTTCTCGACTCGACAATGGCGGCGGGGTCGAGACGGCGGTAGAGCCCCTGGCGGGTGATGGTCACCAGGGCGTTGCGAGCGGAGTAGACCGACCGCCCCTGCACCACCTCGCCGCCTTTGAGGATGTGCTCGGTGAGGTAGTAGCGTTTCGCAACGAGCCTGTCGGGCAGGATGATCTCTGTCAGGAGGGCTCTTCTGCCCAGTCGCCTGGCGGCTCCCTTCAGGTCCGGCCCGACGCGTTGTCCGCCGCCGTCGAGATGATGGCAGCTGCCGCAGGAGCGCGCTTCGAAGACCGCCTTGCCGCGCTTCGGGTCGCCGGAGTCCCATGGTGCCGTTGCGAGAAGCTTCTCGATGAGTTGATCTCCGGCAACCTGGGCTTCCAGGGCCTCGCCGAGTTCGTTTTTTCTCTCCGGCAGGGCTTTTAGAGTCCATTCGACCCAGCAAACGAGCGCTGCCCGCTGGGTTTTCTTCAATCCGCCCCGGTAACCGCAGTTTGTTCCGGTGAGTTTTTCAACTCGCCGCGCTAGGGAATCGCGCAGATTGAGATGGGCGGGGTCGGCATCGGCGAGGTGCAGCAGGCGCACCAGCTCGAAGACCTCGGCGGCGGGGTCGGCGGGTCTTTCAAGCCGCTCGAGTCCTCTCAGGGCGCCCGGCGCTGCCAGCAGGTCATCACCTGAGAGCGCATCGAGAAAGATCTCGCGGTCTTCGGAAGCAGGATTGCGCGAGAGGCCTTCGATGGCCCTCAGGCGCAGACCTCCCCGGTTGACGAGCTTTCTCAGGAGCGCCTGGACCCGGGGGCGGTCCTCTTTCGATGAGTGGGACCTGAGGAAGTCGAGAACCTTGCCGATGGCGGGGGTGGACTTCGGCAGTGGTTTCTTCAGCAGGATGCCGGCCGCCCTGCGGCGGGTTTCTTTTCCGCTGCCGCTGATCATGCCGAGATGCTCCGGGTCGCCGAAGCGCGGATCGCTGATGAGGGCGTCGCCGAGCTCCGGGTGCCGCTGCAGGAGCCGCTCCCAGATCGCCAGCGCGTAGGTGTTCCACTTATTGTCGCGCCCGACACCCTGTGAGCGGATCTTGGCCGGCAGGTCGAGGCCGATTGCCGCCACTCGTCGAACGGTCTGCGCGGACCACTGGCCCTTCAGCCTTGCCAGGCACCAGAGGAGGAACATATCGTCGGCAGCGGCTGATGTGGGCGAGGTATCGGCGGCCATGCGTGCCGCGAGCCCGGCCGAGCTGGAGCCCAGTTTGCCGGCGAGGCGGCGGGCCTCGATCGCGATGCGGCGGTCGCCGGCGGTAACGAGTTTTGAGATGGAGGCCAGGGTCCGCCCTGTGGAGCCCTGGTGGTCAGAGAGGTCTACACGGCCCCATTGGGTGTCAAAGGTCGCGTAGCGCGGATCCTCGCCCGCCTCGAGACGGTCGAATGCGGCGTTGAGCAGGCGCAGGGCATCGAGCTGATCCTCTGCGCCTGTGTTTTTGCCTGCAAGGACGGACAGGGCGAGGTCGAGGCTCTCACCGGGAAGCTTTCCCCGGCCTGTTTTCCTCGCCAGCACCCAGCCGCGGACAATTTTTTCCCCTGCAGTTTTTGCTTTCGGCAGGCGTTCGGGATCGAGATGCGCCAGGGAGGCGATGATCGCCTGGCGCAGGCGGCGGTCGGTGGTGGAGGCCAGGCCGAAGACGGCTTCGATGAGGGGTTTGACGGCCGGATCACCCCAGAAGCGCGCGGCACTCTCGACCGCGTTGCGCTGGACAAGGGCCGATGAGTCCTTCAGCAGGGGCTCGAGCTCGGCGGGCTTTCCGTGGATGCCGAGCCAGCGGGCCGCCTGGGCGCGAACGGTCGCGTGCTTGCAGGCCGCCGCCAGCCTGGTGGCGTGCGCGGCCGAGTCAAAGAGCTCGAGGCAGACCTCGAGGGCGCGCAGGCAGCGCCTGGGGGAGCCGCATTCTGCCGACCCCGCCGCGAGGCAACCGAGGAATTCCAGGAAGGGCGCGGCGCCGAGCTTGCTGGCTTTGCGTTGCCAGCCGGTTCGCGACCAGGCGCTCAGGGGCTCCGGGGCGTCAAGCACCTCCAGCAGCGGAGTGGATGGAGTTTTGTTTTTCGCCGATGGTTTCTTCTTCAGGCTGATCCTGTAGACCGAGCCTGCGACGCTGCGGCCGCCGGATGAGACCAGCAGGGAGCCGTCGGGAGCGGTCTCGATGTCGCTGGGAGCGAAGGAAACCCGTCCGTTGGTACGCAGGAAGGTCTCTGGCTCTGCCCGGTAGCTCGCCCCGGCGGCCCCGGGCCTGAAGAGATAGATTCGTCCCATCGTCCAGTCGAGAGCGAAGATGCCGCCGCGGTAAGAGGCATCGAAGAGTTCGTGATCGTAGACCTCTACCCCGGTCGGCGAGCCGCGGTGCACCTCGGCGGTCGGCCGCGCGCTGTCGAGGGCGTAGGTCGGCACCTTACCGGAGCCGATCGAGCGCCAGCCACAGTCGGCGCCGGGGCTGAAGTGATAGATCCTGCAGGAGCGGTACCAGCTCATTCCCTCGTCGCGTTCGCCATCGGAATCCCAGCCGAAGACGGCGCCGGTGGGGGCGAAGTCGAAATCGTAGGCATTGCGCATCCCCTCGCTCCAGACCTCGATCGAGCCGGCCTCGCGGTCCATGCGGCAGAAGATGCCGGCGTAATAGTGTTTCACCGGCGAGAAGCCCTTCACCCGCGAGTGGGGGAGCCCGCAGTAGTTGCCGCCGAGAAAGTAGAGGCTCCCATCGGGGCCGATCCGCAGGGCGTGGGAGCCGTGCTCGCCGCCGGTGGAAAGCGGCAGCAGCAGCTTCGGGGGGCCGTCGGCGACGCCATCTCCATCGGCATCATCGTAGCGCTCGAGCCCCTTGCCGCCGGTGGTGTAGAGCGAGGTGCCGTGGAAGACCATTCCCTGGCAGCCGCGCGCCGGGCCCTTGTAGAAGTTGACCGCCCGGTCGAGGATGCCATCGGAGTCGGTGTCCTCGAGCCGCCGGATGTAGCCCGGCCCGCTGACATGGATCCTGCCGCGTGGATCGAGCGCCAGGGAGTAGATGTTTGTCGCCAGGGTATCGCTGCCGATCTTCTCGATCCTGAAGACATCCGGATCGGCGAAAATAAAGCCATCTTCGGTGTCAGCGCCAGGGACTCCCTGCGCAAGGATCAAAGTGAGGATGAATACGGGGCCGCTGACGGTTTGCATGAGTTCAGGAATTACCTACCAGGTCAGTAAGAGGCGCTGCTCAGTTCACCAATGTAGCCCAGTGAGGGGTTGGGGTCTACAGCATCGGTTGCTTCAGGGTGCTTGACAGTCCGATGCAGGTTACCTATTTTGATGGGCGCGATCTGAGTGTAATCCATCGAGGCGAGGTAAACGGGTAATGAGCGAAATAGACAGCAAGGTAGAGGCAGACCGCCAGGCGATCGTCGCCGCGCGCGAAAAGGGAACCGGGGCGACGCTGAAGACCTATACGAAGCTTTCCGGCCCCGGCTGGATGCAGGGCGCCATCACCCTCGGCGGCGGTTCTCTCACCGCCAGTCTCTACATCGGGGTCATCGGCGGCACCGAGATGCTCTGGCTGCAGCCGCTGATGATGATCCTCGGAGTGATCATGCTCAGCGCCATCGCCTACGTCACGCTCTCTACCGGAGAGAAACCGTTTCGAAGTATCAACCGCCACGTCAGCCCGGTGCTGGGCGGGAGCTGGGCGATCGCGACGCTGATGGCGAACATGGTCTGGGCGATGCCACAGTTCGGGCTCGGCAGCGCCGCGCTCGAGCAGAACCTGTTCCCCGAGGTGTTCGGAAAAGACGGGACCCTGGGGGGAAACGGGAAATACGTCGCCACCCTGCT
>JAYGDV010000416.1:0-3584 GCA_046582735.1 Planctomycetota bacterium | reverse complement strand
CACATGCTTTCCAAGCATGCTCCTTCGGCCGCTCGGACACCTCTCCAGTTATTTCATTCTGTCATCAAGGTCTGGCGGAGAGGGGGGGATTTGAACCCCCGGAACCCTTGCAGGTTCACCGGTTTTCGAAACCGGCCCGTTCGGCCACTCCGGCACCTCTCCAGGTCGAGGCGCTAATCTGGCAGACATCCCGGGGTCTGTCAAGAGATGAGCGACGACCCGGTCATTTCGATTCATCACGTCCTGCCCGCCTGAAGACGAGGAAATAGACGACCAGCCCGGTAAAAATAACCAGCAGGCCGATGCGGGCCTCTTCCCACTCGTGCCGCCCGTAGCTCCAGAGAAACCAGCCATAGAGCGCCAGGAAGGCGGCCGGCACCAGTGGAAAGAGCGGGACGCGGAAGGGTCTCTCCACATCCGGCTGGCGGTAGCGAAGCACGATCGAGCCCAGCACGCTCAGGAAGTAGAAAATGCTGGCGGCGAATACCATGTACTTCGAGAGGAGGTCGAAAAGGTTGCTTCCTGAATAAAACTCCACATAGACCGCCGCAGCGGCCAGGTAAAGAACCGCCACCGCGAAAAGAGTCACGAGCGCCGCAGCCGGGGTGCCGTAGCGCGGATGCACACGGGCCAGCCTGCCGATGAGGGGATAGTCCCGCCCCATAGCGAAGAGCACCCTCGGATTGGCCAGGATGACCCCGTTCAAGCTGCCGATCATACTGAAAAGTATCACCAGCGAGATAAGCCCCTCTCCCATCGGACCGATCAACTCTCCCGTCATCTTCTGGGCAACCCCCCGTCCACTGGCAGCCACCTCCTCCATACTCAACACGCCGTGAAATGCCAGGTTAACCGCCACATACAGCAGCACCACCAGGGCAAGCCCCATGAAGAGAGCCCTTGGAATATTGCGCTGTGGATCTCGAATCTCCTCCGCCACAGCCGTGACGTTCTGCCACCCTTCATAGGCGAACATCACCGACACCATCACCAGGGTGAAGAGAGCCAGGCCGCTTTTTCCTGTTTCCAGCGGCGCAGAAGAGTAATTGGCAGCCTCGATCCCATTGCCTGTGAAAAGGCCCAGCACAAAGGGCAGAGCTGCGAGGCAGCACAGAGAAACCACCTTCACCAGGGTGGTCGCCGCCTGGAACCCCCCACCCCACCGGGCTCCTCGCAGGTTGATCCCGACGACCACACAAAGAACAGCGGCTGCGGCCCCGGTTTTTTCCCAGGTAGTTAACTTCGAATCGAAAACTCCAGCCAGCGTTTCGACAAAGGCGACTGAAAGAGCGCCGACCGCAGCGGGAACAATCACCAGCATCGCCGCCCAGCCCTGCATAAAAGCAACCGGCCGGCCGTAGGCCTCTTTCAAGTAGATGTACTGGCCACCGGCCTTCGGATACATCAAAGCCATCTCAGCGAAACACAACGCCGCGAGAAAACAAGCCAGCCCAACCACCACCCAGGTCGAGATGATCAGGGGGAAGCTTGCCCCTTCAGCGGCGATGGACCCGGGCTTCAAAAAGATGCCTCCCCCAATGACACAACCCACCACCACGGAAACCGCCATGGCCGGCCCCATCGAGCGCTCAAGCTCACCGGAATCTTCCGGTGGCTTCCCGCCCTGCTCAAGTTTCCCGATCCCGAACTCGCTCAAATACCCTCTCCTTGAAAGGAGCTCCCCTGTGAACCGCAAGCGTACCGCACAAGCCTCACACCGCAATGCAGAAGTGCAGGCCAGTGCGGTTGCGCAGGAGTGTCCGCCATTGCCCCCTCCATACTCTTGCCTCGGGCCGCAGAAGGTGTTCTAGTCCGTTTTCCCTGAAAACCACAGCCCGTAAAAGCTGAAGCCCCATGAAACCCCTGCTCTTCACAGCCCTGCTCCTGACCGCCATCCCGGCCGTCGGACAGGACCTGCCCCTCTCCGAACCGCAGGAGGTGGGACTTTCGACCGAGGGCCTCGCTAAGATCGATTCCGAAGTACAGAAGTTCCTCGACCGGAAACAGCTGGCCGGCGCGATCACCATCGTCGCCCGCCACGGCAAGGTCGCCCACTTCAAAACTCACGGGCAGATGGACATCGCCGCGAAGAAGCCCATGCGCAAGGACACGATCTTCCGCATCTACTCGATGACCAAGGCTATCATCAGCGTCGCGGCAATGATCCTCGAGGAAGAAGGAAAGCTCGAGCTCGACGCACCGGTTTCAAAGTACCTGCCCGCCACCAGGGGAATGAAATTCAGGAAGGCCGTGGCAAAACCCGGGATGACGGTGCGCGACCTGCTGCGGCACACCTCCGGGTTGCCGAACAACTCCACCGTCGATCGAACGATGCGCCGGGCCGGCCTGCCGTCCCTGGCCGATTCAAGCCTAGAGGAGATGACAAAGCGACTCACCACCGTGCCGCTGATCTACCCCCCCGGCAAGGGCTGGCATTACAGCTTCGCCGCGGATCTCCTTGCCCGGCTCATCGAGGCCGTATCAGGGCAACAGCTCGATGGGTTCCTCGCCGGGAGAATCTTCAAGCCACTTCGAATGAAAGACACCGGCTTCTACGTTCCAGAAGAAAAGCTCGATCGCTTTGCAGTCGTCTACGGCAACGGCCTGCGGGTAACCAGTGCCCCGCAACCCGGCACCTCGGGGCCCTTCAGCTTCAAGACGGCGCCGAAATTTCTCTCCGGAGGCGGCGGACTCGTCTCCACAGCGACCGACTACATGCGCTTCTGCCTGATGCTCTCGGGGAGAGGTGAATTCGACGGTGTTCGGCTACTTAAAACAGAAACCGTCGAAGAGATGACCCGGAACCAGCTGCCGCCAGGCGTTGGCGAAATCAGCTACGGGCCTGCAGGACGCGGCTTCGGTCTCGGCTTCGCCGTCCGGATCCGGAAGATCGATTCAGAGCCATCCTCCATCGGCGAATACGAGTGGCTCGGCGGGGCCGGCACCGAGTTCTGGCTCTCGCCTCGTGAGGACCTGGTCGTGATCACCCTGAGCCAGCAACTGCCGATGCGCCAGCTCGGCCAGGCCATCAAGCCGATCGTCTACGGAGCGGTCGTGAAGTCCGGCAGGAAACAGAGATGACCGAAGAACAACCTGAAAAAAAGAGCCTCCACCAGGGACGCTTCCTGGCAATGTTCGAACGTGGAGGGTGGGAATACGTCGATCGCGTCGGCGCCTCGGGGGTGGTCGTGATCCTGGCTGTAACCGATGCGAACGAGCTCGTCCTTGTTGAACAGCACCGGGTCCCTGTTGGCGCAAGCGTCATCGAGCTGCCCGCCGGACTCGCAGGAGATCTTCCGGATGCCCGCGATGAAGATTTCAGGGCGGCTGCGAGGCGCGAATTGCTCGAAGAAACCGGCTACGAAGCGGAAAACATCGAATTTCTCTGCGAAGGCCCCCCCTCTGCCGGGCTGACCAGCGAGATCCAGACTCTCCTGCGGGCCACCGGGATTCGTAAAACAGGGCCAGGCGGGGGCGATGAATCCGAAGACATCACCGTCCATACCATTGCCCTCGATGGATTGGATGACTGGCTGGCCGAGAGGGTGCAAAGGGGCTGCCTGATCGACCCTAAAATTTATGCA
>JAYGDV010000404.1:0-5387 GCA_046582735.1 Planctomycetota bacterium | reverse complement strand
ACTCCAGCTCATCTGCGAGGGCCGGCAACACCTCTGCGGCGAGACCTTTAGCAACGCCCCCCAGAAAAATGTTTCACTCCCCGGCGGCAGGCTCTTCTCCTGCAAGCGGGCCGTAGAGGTCCGGGCGGCGGTCGGCGATCCTGTCGATCCAGTGTTTCCCCGGCACCCGGTCGATCCTCTTGGTGCGGGCAAGAGAAGGATCGATGGTCACCGTCAGCACGGTCTCCGACTCCCCATCGGCCTCGGCCAGGGTTCGTCCATGGATGTCACAGATCCGCGACAGGCCGATGAAACGAAACCCTCTCTCCTCTCCAACCCGGTCTGCGGCGAGGTAAAACATCGCGTTCTCCATCGCCCGGGTGTTGATGGCGTAGGTGGCGAACTCTTCAGCCCCCGGAGGCCAGTTCGTCGGCAGCACGACAAGGTCCGCACCGGCGAGGGCCAGCAGGCGGGCACTTTCAGGGAAGGCTCCGTCGTAGCAGATATTCATCCCGAGGTTGCACAAGGGAGTCTGGTGAACCGTCGACAGGTCCTCACCCGCATCCACGAAATGATCGATCCCGAGATGAGGAAGGTGGGCTTTTCGATAGCTGCCGAGCAGGCCCCCGGGACCGACGAGTGCCAGGGCGTTGTAGAGCTTTTCTCCATCGCTCTCAAGGAGTCCGAAAACCACGTGGAGACCCAGCTCACGACAGAAATCCGCCACGAACTCGACGGCCGGTCCCTCGATCGGCTCAGCATACTCGAAGCCTTCCTCACGGGACTCAAGGCAGTATCCCGTCAGGACACACTCCGGAAAAACGACCAGGCCCGCCCCCTCACCCGCTGCCTGCCGTGCGAAGCCGGCCATGCGATCGAGATTGGCTGCTTTTTTTCCAAGCTGCACATCCATCTGGACTGCGGAAACTCGAAATTCTTCCGTCATCGGCGTCTCGCTTTCTGATCATTGCGCCCCGGCAAAACTCCTGCTGCGGGAATTCTGCACGATCACCCTTTCGGTTTACAAGGAGGCATACGGGCTGATTGGGTGAAATAGCCGAAGATCCGGTATATCGGGCGTTTAGAGGCTCAGAATGTACTTGAGCAGAGTATCCTTCGCTGTTATTCTCATGCCCTTATTCTCAGCGGCAAGGAACAACGCAATGGCACACCGCAAACGTAACGGAAAACTCAGCTGGCGCAGCAAAAAAGCCAATCACGGCTCCCTGCCCGCCCGTGGCAAGGAAAAGCGCTGGGGCAAGAAAGCCAAGCGCACGAAATAAGGCGCCTCGCTCAGCGGCTTCCCCCTTTTCCTCCGGATCCGGCCCGCCCTCCCTGCTTCGTCCTGCGCTTGAGCTGCTTTGAAAAAACACGCTTCAGCCACAGGGGAATTACCCGCAGTTTCCAGTCAGGCCCCTGGTACTTATCGTTGAGCTTGTCCCTGGCGGCAAAGGCCGCCCAGCCCCGGCTGGAAAATCCGTACTCGCCATCCGGGTCACTGTACTGCCGGGGATGCCAGGCAAGGCACCCGACCGGCTTGCCCTCCTGGTGAACCATGCACTGCTGGTTCTCCAGCAGCGGGCAATCAAAAGCCTGCCGCTCACTGTTATCGGAAAGCCCCACCAGGACCTTCTCGAGCCGGTCGAGAACGGCTGGTAATCTTTTTCTAAGCTCAGGGTTGCTCTTGAACGCCCTGGCGATCGATTTCGCCTCCAGGGGAGATATCCGCATCTGGTTGTATTTGCTCGTACAGCACAGATGCGGATCCTTTCCATGCTGGTAGGCAGGATCGGTGACCAGATTTTTCATTTCCCTGTAAAGAGGCGCGCGGATCTGGTCGAGTTCATCCATAGAGGCTTCCTCGGCATAACGATTGCCGGGACCTCCCGTGGGTCTTTTTCGAGGCATAGCTGACTGTCTTGTCGATGGGTAAAACCAGGAAACCGTTTTTCACGCCGGGAATACTGTCCGGCTGCGGGCACCTGGATGATTGCTTCTCAGGCACAGTCTAATACTTTTGCGAAGAGAATGGAAAAGGGGCAATGATCAGACGCTTATTCAGCTGGCTCAATAACCACCAGGTATTGGCAATCAGCGCGCTCAATGCAGGGCTCATCATCGGCCTGGCTGTCGTCATCGGCCTGGCCTCAACCAGGAACAACTCCAATTCCCTGGTCTGGGCGCTCGACACCAGCGAGAACGCTCAACCCCGCAGGAAGCTTCACCAGGCGGTTCCCGGCAAGCAACCGCAACAGGAAGCTCCCGCGGTGCCTGGCAGCCTCCCCCTCGCCGGGAAAACGCCGGCTCTCAAAGAGCCCGGCAAAGAACCGGTCTTAAAGCAGGTGGAGGTCATCGCCCCTCCTGTCACCGCCACGGTCCCACCGCCCCCTGTTCGACAGGAGACGACCACAGAGAACCCGGCGGCCGTCGAGGATCCCGGCGAACCGGCAGAAGCCGACATGAAGGCGCCCGACCTGAAACCGGTGGAGAAACCGGGGTTTCCCGTCCGCAGCTCACCACCGAGGCCTAACGTCAGGACCCTGCGTGCCCGGCCGGTTCCTCCCACTCAACGGGGACGTATTCTCCGTCCCAGGCAATAGGAAAGAGCATCAGCTCACGCCACCTCACCACGGCGCGGCCGATGAAGCGAACCTTGCCGGCGAGGTCATAGCCGTAGGTGGGATGCTTGAGGTTGCTCACCTTCTCCACGCGCTGATCCTGGGGCACCAGGGGCGGATGCTCGGCGAAGGCATGATCGAACCCATCGAGATAGGGCCGGAAATCGGCGACATTCCCTTCAGGTGTTTCGTAGACGTAAAGTTCCATCGAGTAAACAAGCTCCGTTAGATTGGCCCCGAGTATAATCGGTAGCAGCGAAAAAGAAAGCGCCTGCAGACCGCCAGAAACCGGGCCGCCCTTGCCCACCCCCCGGACCGGGGTTAAGCTCTCCCATACGGAAAACCCCGGGCAAAAAACCCAAGACACCGATGGCAGAAAAAACAAAAAGCGCTGGTGGCCAGGCGAGCCTGCAGCAATTCCCCGAGGCTCTCGAGCGCTCCTGGCTGAAGCGCCTTGCCTGGCACTTTGACCACGTCAACTACCAATACCTCGGCTGTGCCCTCAAACGCCCCGTGTTCATACTGAGCGACTCGAAGAAAAAGCTCGGCAGCTGGGACGGTAACCGGCGGACCCTGATGATCAGCCGCCATCACATCCTCAGCCACGACTGGGAGACCGTGGTCGACACCCTTCGCCACGAGATGGCGCACCAGTACATAGAGGAGCACCTCGGGCTCGGCGCCGCGGCTCCCCACGGCCGCGAGTTCAGGGAGACCTGCGAGCTGCTGCGCTGCGATCCGGCGGCGAAGGCCGATACCGCCACGCTGAGAAAGCTCGAGGATTCCCCATCGGAAAAAGACCGGAACCTCGGACGCATCAAGGAGCTCCTCGCCCTCGCCGGCAGTCCCAACGAGCACGAGGCCGCCACCGCCATGCGCCTGGCGCAGAAATACCTGCTGAAGTACAACCTCGACCTTGAAGATCTCTCAGCCACCCGCAACTACGAGTTCCTCTACCTCGGCGACTGCGCCTCGAGGGTGCAGGAGTACCAGTACGTCCTGTCGAACATCCTGCAGGAATATTTCTTCGTGCTGGCGATCTGGACCTACTCCTACGACCCGCGCCGCGACAAGCCGGGCAAGCGCCTGCAGATCTGCGGTACGAAACAGAACCTCGAGATCACCTCCTATGTCTACGACTATGTGATGGGCGCGGCGGGGCCTCTCTGGGATGCTCACAAGGCCGCCACCGCGACCAAGAAAAAACTCCGCGGCACCCGGCTGCAGTATCTCGCCGGGCTGCTGCAGGGCCTCAAACAGAAGCTCGAGCGCCAGAAGGGTACCCTCGAGCGCGAGCAGGGGCTCATCTGGGTCGGCGATACCCGCCTTAGTGAATACTACCGCCATCTCAATCCGCGCATCCGCAGCGTCTCGGGCTCCGGCGTGGCGCGCAGCCGCGGCTACGCCGACGGCATGCGCGATGGGCGCAAGCTCAACATCCGCCGCGGGGTCGGAGGCAGGAACCGCAAAGGTGGCGGCCTGATCGAGGGGCCGGGTAAAGGATCCTAGGCTTCTTCAGCCCCCCCCGGTTCATCTTCGGGTGCAGCGGTTTCTTCCGCCTCTGGCTCAGCTTCTGGAACCGGACGAATCACGATCGCCAGCACGACCAGGACTGCAACGGCGCCAACCCCGTACCAGCCGGATCCGAAGTAGAACTTGGTCTTGCTCCAGATCGCGAAACCTGCGCCAATCGATGCCGCCACGAAGGCAACCCCCATGGCGATATTCATCGCCATGCGCTTGCCTCCCTGCAGCATATTGTCGCCGAGCACCGTCCTGTTGTTCATCAACAGGATAAAGGTGATATAGGCCAGCGGCAGCAGGCAGAGCCCGAAAACGCTGGTTGGAATGGCCAGTGCCAGCCTCGACTCGGAATCACCCCAGAGAAACAGGAAGCCCAGCGCGCCGGTGATACCCGGCAGGAAGCTTCCAACCCGGTAGGCCATTCCGCTCATCGGCAGGTTGAACATCTCGCAGATCGTGAAACCATTGATGAGCATGAGAATGATGATCGTCGAGAGCGCCATCCCGAGAACTCCTATGCCGAAGATGAGCTGAGAGGAACCCGAACCATCCCCCGTCAACTTGTCGAGTGAGCCGGCAAGCTGCCACGCATCGCGCTTCACCAGCATCGAGGCGATTTTCTTTTCTGCCGGGGGAACCGCCGTCCGTTTAGCTGCTATCTGAGACGCCAGAGCCGTCAGTTCCGCTTCAAGTTCGGGATCTGCCTTTGCGCGCCCGGCTTGAAGTTTCGCTTCCAGCTTCCCGTGCTTTTCCTTGAGCTCGTCCCAGGCTTTCTTCTCTTCATCTGAAAGGCCATTTTTAATCCGGGCATCAACTCCCCCATGGTATCCCCCCGCCAACTTAGCGGACTGCTCGGTCATCTCAGCCTCCCCCACCAGACCCTTGTCGTACTCACCATGGAACTGGGACGCCGAGGCGATCACCACGCAGCTGGTGGCCAGCACGAAGGGGATGAAGAGCCCGGTGGCGAGGTCGAAGCTCGCCAGGCCGCGGAAATCCTTGCTCCAACGACGCTTGAGCATCGAGTAGGGCAAGAGGAAGGTCATGTTGATACCTACCGCCGTTCCCGCGGCTGTAATCATGATGTCCCTCTGCTGGGTAAGAATCCTGTCGCGCCAGAACTCCTGGTGTTCTGCGGCAACCGCCTCCAGCGCAACCCTGAACTTCTCAGCCGGTTCGGTAAACAGGCTGAAGTCAGGAATAAACCCAGCCAGGATCTCTCCCAGCGTCATCCCAGTTCCGCTGAAGCCCATCGAAACCACCACC
>JAYGDV010000281.1:0-16948 GCA_046582735.1 Planctomycetota bacterium | reverse complement strand
AGGTCCTGGTTTTCCATTTCGAAGTTTTCGTTCATCGCAGTCCCGTGGATCTCCCGGTGTTCTTTTCCAGCTGATGCTCCGCCGCAGCGGCGGGCGATCAAGACAGGGCAGTATAAGCATCGAGGGGGAGTCATCCAAGGCACAGCTTTCAGCAAAGCGGTCCCGATTCGCCTCAGGTTTCTTCCCGGATCCTGCCGGCGATCTTGAGGCAAAGAGAGGAAACAGGCAGGACATTGCCGAGCTCTTCGATGCGGGCCCAGCGGAAGGCGGGTTTCCCCTCGAGTGAGAAACGCCCGGTTTTCAGCAGGCGCGGTTGCAGGTTGAGCCGCCGGAAGGTGATGGAATGCCTGACGGTTTTGAGCTCCGCGGTGGTCTCGAGCTTCGTTCGAAGGATCCTGGCCAGCCTCTTCTCGATACCTCCATCTTCAGTATCGGCCAGCGGGAAGAGCCAGAGTCCTTCGAGGTAGTCGAAGCCCTCGATACGCTCGAGCAGGAAACGCTCTCCCCTGCGCACGATGCCGGCCTCCAGCTCAACCGGAATGGTTTTTCTTCTCTTCGGCAGGCGGGGAAATTTCTCGGCATCCCGGTGTTCTGCTGCCAGGCAGTGCTTGCTGACCGGGCATTCGCTGCAGCCCGGGGTTGCCGGCGTGCAGATCAGCGCGCCAAGCTCCATCATGGCCTGGTTGAAGCTGGAGGCCTGGTCGCGGGGCATCCAGCTGCCTGCAATTTCTCGCAGCCGTTTTTTGACCGCGGTCTTACGGGGGTTTTCCTTCAGCCTCAGGATCCTGGCAAGGACTCGCTCGACATTTCCATCGAGGACCGGGTAGGGCTCTCCGTAGGCGATGCTCAGGATCGCCGCGGCGGTATAGGGGCCGATGCCCGGTATCTCCAGGGCTGCCTCGTAGCTGCGGGGGAAGACTCCTCCATGGGACGCGAGAACGACCTTTGCCCCCTCGAGCAGGGACCGCGCCCGCCGGTAGTACCCCAGTCCCGACCACAGGGTGAGGACCTCATCTTCGCTGGCCGCCGCGAGCTCTTCGACGGTGGGGAAGCGCTCGAGGAAGCGCTCGAAGTAGGGAATCACCGTCTCGACCCTGGTCTGCTGCAGCATGATTTCAGAAACCCAGACCCTGTAGGGTTCCGGGTTCTCCCGCCATGGCAGCCGGCGGCGGTTTGCCTTGTACCAGCGAAGCAGCGCCCTGCTGATCCCGCTTTCTCTGCTGCTGGTGCCCTGGGTATTCATTCTCTGTATTCCGGCATCCCGCGGTATGGCTCAATCCGCGATTGTCTCCCCGCTATAGAGCCCTATACTATCATCACCTGAAGGACACAAGAGTCAGCATTGGTGGTGATTGGAGTTAACCTTGTACCCTGGCAGCTTGTAGAGAATATGGCGTTCCTCACCCACCTGGGCCAGTACTGGTCGGCCAGCCGCAGGGAGATCCGGCTCTTTGGCGGCAACGGCATCGCGATTTCCCCCGAGGGCCAGTCGTTGGCGCAAGCCTGGGATCTTACCGACTGTCTTGCGCTGCCCAGCCACCGCAGGAGCTTCATCCGGGAAAACCGTGCGGCGGGCTGGGAGGCTGCAAGGTGGACCTGCACCGGGCTGCCGACTCCGATGGTTGAGCTGGTCGAGTGGCTGGAGAGCCGGCAGCTGAGAGTCGGAGAATGGGCGGCTGATTTCTGCCCGCAGGAAGCGGGTGCCGGGGAGCTGGATTTCAGTAGTCTTGATTCTCCGCCGCTTCCGGACTCCGATCACCTGGTCGCCCCGGTGATTCCCCGGCGTGCCCAGGCCTTCGGGGTTACCTATCTCAACTCGGCGCTGGAGCGGGAGACCGAGGGTAGCCGCGGCGACTACGGTTTTGTTTACCGCGCCGTCAAGGAGAGGGGGGAGCGGCCGGAGCTCTTTCTCAAGGGGACCTCACCGGAACATTTCGTGGGGCCGGGCGGCAGGATGGGCCTGCGCACCGACCTGACGAATTCCGAGGACATGGAGGGCAATCCCTGCAGCCGGGAGGTCATCTCCTCTGGTATCGAGCCGGAGCTGGCGGCCGTGGTTCATTCCGACGGCAGGATCTGGGGGTATACCCTCGCCAACGATGTCAGCGGCAACCGGATGGAGAACGAGACCCTCCTGTATCTCTACCAGGCCAAGCATTTTACCGGTGCGCTTGTGCTCGGCCCGCTGGTTCTGCTGAGTGACAACCAGTCCAATCCGAACCTCGATATCACGACCAGGATTCTCGCTCCCGACGGCGAAGAGCTCTTCGAGCGCGAATCGAACACATCCAGTATCAACGCCTCCATCGGGGACCTGGTTTCCTGGGCCGCCAGCCATATCCGGCTGAAGCCCGCAGAGGTCTTTTCAACGGGAACGAATGTCGTTCCCGATGGTCCCGTCAAGGTGCTGTCGGAGGGGATGACGGTGGAGATCTCCTGCCCCGAAATAGGTGTCCTCTCTCACGGGGCGGGCCCGGTGCAGGATGGCAGCGAGCTCAACCCGGACTATGCCCGGCTTCAGTTTGAAGGAGTGGGGGAATGATCGCCAGGCAGGAAAACCCCGTAGACCTTTTCAACTCGGCGCTGGACTCGTTCTCTGCCGGGAAGCTCGAGAAGGCGGTTGTCTGCCTGCGGGCGGCATTCTTCGAAAATCTCTACATTGCCCCGCACCTGATCGGGGAGGAATTCTACCAGCAGGAGATCTGGCATTGCGGCAACGAGGCCGGGCCCGAGGCTGCCGCTGAATACGCGGAGCGCTACGGAGGCCTGTGGAAGGGTTCCATGAGCACGCTCCGGTTTCTCGAGAATGTCTGGGGTGATCCCCTGGTGCGCCGGGAGCTGAAGAACTACATCAGGCTTTCGCGGGCCCTGCTCCATTCCCCTGATGAGAAGGCCAGGGATGCACTGCTCGATGAGCGCCTGCGGTTTATCAACCGCCAGAGAATCGAGGCGACCCAGTCTGAGATTCTCCGCCGCCTGCGCGGCAGCGACTCAGGCGTGCCGGTCTCGCCACCGTTTCTGAGCGCGCTCTAC
Organism: Planctomycetota bacterium; assembly: GCA_046582735.1. Classification (GTDB taxonomy): domain Bacteria; phylum Planctomycetota; class UBA8108; order UBA8108; family UBA8108; genus UBA8108. The sequence goes on along the minus strand of JAYGDV010000281.1, from coordinate 13,915 downwards.
CTGGCTGCAAGAGACCCGGTTGAGAGTGTCGAGTTCTACAGGAAGCTCTTCAACATCGACCCACAGCACACCAGCCGCCGGGCCCGGGGTTGTGCTGAGTTTGAGCTCCCGGGATTCAAGCTTGTCATCCACGGGCTCGACCAGCAGCCTGCTGACGATCCCTATGAGCTGGGTCCACGGCCGCAGTCACTCGGCTGGGGGGCGCTGTTCGTTCTCGGGGTCAGCGACCTCGACCGCTGCGTGGAAAATGCCCGGCGCAATGGAATTGAGCTTCTTGACAGTGATCTCGAGGGCAGGAAGCCTGCTTCCGCAGAAGCCGCGGAGGCTCCCGCCGGACGATTTTTTCTCGTTAGGGATCCCTCCGGATACCTGGTCGAAATCGAGGAAAGGCGGTAATTATCGCGGCTTTCAGCAGGTTGCCAATCCCGGCAGGCTGTTATGGTTAAGGAGAGGGTTTTTGCATAGAATTGTTTATTGCTATCCGGATTTCCCGGAGGCCATTCTTTCACCGGAGTGATGATGCCCGTTCTTACCAAGGCCGTTTTATTCTGCGCCCTGCTCTCGCCCTGTGCGGTTCGGGGTGATGACCTCGGGGGGCTCGTACGCCAGTACAACGCCTCCCTGAAAAAAGTCACGGGTCCATTGAACCAGCGTACCGGCCTTGTGTTCACCCATGTGCTGCCGGTCCTCGAAAAAATCGGTGCCCTCTCAACGAGTGCTTCGGAGCGCTGGTTGTCGGGCGAGCTCGATAATGCCAGGACCGCGATCTACACCAGGGAAACGATTCCCCGGATCCTGCTTGCCGGAGCTACGGACAACGCCGTGCAGGTCCTGCTGAGGGGGATGGCCAGGAGAGCACCCGCGATCCAGGAGGCATCTCTGCGGGCGCTTGTGGAGGCTGGTAGCTCGCCGGGTCTCAACGAGGCGAAGCTGCTGTTTTCCCAACTCGGCGGCAAGACCTTGAAATCGGCTGCGGCGCAATCCGCAAGGCGACTCAAGCTCGCCGGCGATGTGTTGAAGAACTCCACGGACCCGGCGACGAGAGCCTGGCTGGCGGGGGATGCGTACCAGTCGGCTGGCGGAAAAACTGACCGCCTGGTCGTGCTGATGCGGCTGGCGAAGGAGCTGAAGCTCGAGGACGCCCGAGCTGAGCTCGTCAAGCTCCTCGGCCATCGCTCAGGTGAGCTGGTGAGTATAGCGATCGAGGCCCTGGCCGCCATCGGGCCAGGAGATTCCATTGGGAAGATCTCAGCCGCCCTTGATAAGCCGGGTGCGGATGTCCGGTTTCGTGCCAGGGCGCTGGACGCCCTGGTCGACACGCCGGGCGGGGTCGAGTTCGCGGTCAAGGCCGCCTCGGCAAAGGACCCCGTAATGAGAGCGGTGGCGATGGGGAGCCTGGCCCTGCGGGCATCCGAGCCGCAGGCGATGAAGGTCCTGCTCGTCGGGCTCGATGACGCGGACCTGTCGGTGCGCAACGTTGCGCTTCGCTCGCTGCGCCAGGTTCGCATCAAGTCGATGGTCGGCGCGTTGATCAAGGTTGTCGACAGCCACCCCGATGAAAGCTTCAAGGTCAAGGCGTTGGAGCTGCTGGTCAATGTGTCCGGGCAGAATTTCGGGCTGGCGGGGGTGGACTGGAAGAAGTGGTGGGCCCAGAGCGAGGCGACCTTCGAGTTTCCCAAGCTGGAAGAGACTGGTTTCACCACGGTTAAAAAGCGAGGTCTCGAATACTTCGGCATCGAGGTTTCGTCCAAGCGCCTGGGCCTGATCGTCGATATCTCGAGCTCCATGCGGCAGCTGGTGGCGGTCAAGGCGGAGAGCCTCGAGGAGAAGGAGAAGGAGGAGGAGGTCGAGGAAGATGCAGAGGGTGGCTCCCGTACCCGCGTGGCCCCGGTGAAGAAGAAGAAGAAGAAGAAAACAAACAAGGAAGCCGGGATTGTCCTCAAGGATGGCAAGGCGAGAAAGATCGACATCCTCAAAAAAGAGATGACCCGCCTGCTGAAGAAGCTCCCCGCCGACACCTTCCTCAACATGATCAGCTTTGATGCGACCTTCAGGCCCTGGCAGAAGGTTCTGCAGCCGCTCAGGGGCAAGGGCCGTGCAAAGGCCCTGTCCTACGTCGCCAGGATCACCACCGGCTCCGGAACCAACGTCTTTGACACCCTCGAGTTCGCCCTCAAGGACAAGCGGGTCGATACGATCTACCTTCTTACCGATGGCCTGCCTACCCGGGGCCGGATCAAGGCGCCGGCGGCGATCATCAAGGAGATCGATATTCTCAACCGTGCCCGGGGAGTCACTATTCACACCATCGCGTTTGGTGCTGAATCCGATCTCCTGCGCCAACTCGCTGAGCGCAACGGCGGGCAGTACCGCTTTGTCGACAGGTACTGAAAGACTGCTGAAACCGCCTCCCCAGGATTTCCTATGACTCTTCCCAGAATCTTTCCCGTTCGCCAGTCCTTCCCCCGGCCCCGGGTGGACGATATTACCGCCCGTGCGGAGGCTGAGCTCGAGCGCGTTCTGCCTGCGGAGAGAATCAGCGACGGCGCGAAGATCGGCGTCACGGTCGGTAGCCGGGGCATCGCAAATATTGCCGGGATCACCAGGGCGGTGGTGGGTTATTTGAGGTCGCGTGGCGCCAGCCCCTTTATCATTCCCGCCATGGGCAGCCATGGGGGGGCGACCGCCGAGGGCCAGACCCACCTGCTGGCGCATTACGGCGTCACCGAGGAAGGTGTCGGCGCGCCGGTCCACGCGGCGATGGAAACCGAGCACCAGGGCACGACGGCCGAGGGGGTCGAGGTCTACCTGGCGAAGACGGCGATTGAGGCCGACGGGGTGCTGCTGTTGAACCGGATCAAGCCGCACACCGATTACAAGGGGCCGATCGAGAGCGGCCTGACAAAGATCTGCGCCATCGGCCTGGGCAAGCTGGATGGGGCAACGGAATACCACAGCCGTATCTTTGATATCGGCCTGGGCAATGCGATCCGCAGCGCCGCCGGGCTCATCGTCGGCGGGGGCAAGGTGATCGGCGGTCTCGCGATCCTCGAAAACGCCTTCCACGACACCGCGGACCTCATCGGCGTCAGCACCGAGGGTTTCTTTGAACAGGAAGCCGAAATACTCAAGACCGCCTTCGACCTGATGGGGAAGCTTCCCCTGATGGAACTCGACGTGCTTTATTGCCAGCGCATCGGTAAGAATATTTCAGGGGCGGGAATGGACACCAACATCATCGGCCGCGGAGTCTACGGCTATACTCCCGGTACGCCCTGGATGGAGGGCCTGCCGGCCATTACCCGTATCTGCCTCAGCGACCTTACCGATGAGAGCGACGGCAATGCCGTCGGTATGGGCATGGCTGAGTACATCACCCGCCGCTTCTGCGACAAGATCGACCACAAGGTCACCAACCTCAACTGCATGACGGCCAACTCCCCGGCCGGTGCCCGTATGCCCATCGTACTCGAGGATGACCGGGAATTGCTCGCCGCCGGAATCAAGACCAGCCCCCGCCGTGAAGACGGGCCACGGGTCGCCCTGGTCCGCGACACCCTGAGCCTCGAAAACGTCTACCTCTCCGAGGCCTGCCTGCCGCTCATCGAGGGACGCGAAGAAATCGAGATCATCGGTGAACCGGCCGACCCGGTTTTCGATGATGCCGGCCACCTTCAGCTCTCCTTCTGAGTTCAGCCCTCCCTTTCGACAAAGCTGAATTGGGCTTTCAGCTTCCTGAAGGCGGCCAGGAGCTTTCCCTGTTCGCTCCGGGGGAGGTAGGACCTGCCGCCGTAGAGTTGCCGGTAGCACGGGCCGAGTTCGGGGAACTCGCTCTCGATCCATTCGAGGAAGGGCTCGCGGATTTCCTGGCGCAGGTAGAGGGCGTTGGGAACGATGTTTTTTATTCCGGCCCCGTGGGCAGCTTCGAACAGCGGCTGGAGCACGGCTGTACTGGAGTTGATGCAGGGCATGACCGGCATGCAGAAGATGGCTGTATCGATCCCGGCGCGGACCAGCTTCGCGGCTGTTCGCATGCGGGCGGCCGGAGTCGGCGCGTGTCCCTCGATCCTTCGGGCGAGGTGCGCGTCGAGGCAGGTGATCGTGACGTTGACCCGCAGCCGGTGGAGCTTCTTCAGCTCTCTGAGCAGCTCGAGGTCGCGCAGGATGATGGGGGATTTTGTCGTGATGGAGAATTGCAGGCCCCTGACCTCCAGCATCTCTTCGAGCAGGGAGCGTGTCACACGGTAATGATGCTCGGCGGGCTGGTAGGGATCGGTTGCCGTACCGAAGGCGATCGGCTCGTTCTCGAGGGCTGCGCGGCGGAGCCTGCGCCGCAATGAGCCGGCCGCCCCACGCTTGACGAAGATCTTCTCTTCGAAATCCTCCCAGCGGTGGAGATCGAAGAAGCCATGGGTGTAGCGCGCGTAGCAGTAGCTGCAGGCGAACTCACAGCCGCGGTAGGGGTTGATGGTCCAGACAAACGGCAGGTGCCTGTTGGCTGAGCGATTGAGAATCTCGCGGACGTTGATCTCGTGAAATTCAACTCCAGCGCGGCAGCGCAGCGCCTCGGAGTCGGGATCAGGTCTTCCCGCCGGCGCCAGGGTGGGCAGAAAGGAAAGCTGTCGGTAGGTCGTCATGGTCTCTCTCTCGAAGAGACCTCCTCAGGTGGTTCAGTGATCATTACGCGGATACGGTGAGATTGCAAATGCCCAGGGCTTAAAACTTCCGTCCGATATTTCGTTATTCCCTTCCCCGGGAAGGGTTTATAAATGTAGGTAGAGGGGTCGAGGGTCGGCCCCCATTGAGCGCAGCGAGAAAGAAGCAGCCGAGGAAGCAAGAGATGCGCTATTTGCCGCTTTCAGTTCTGCTCACGGCCATGTGCTATTGTCCTTTCGGGACAGGGCAGGATCTTCCCGGGCTCGAAATCCAGCGTGGCCCCTATCTCCAGGGGCTTACGGAGAGCTCGGTAAAAATCATCTGGCTGACCAGCAGCCCCGCGGTGGGCAGGATTCGCTGCGTGGGGGAAGATGGTCATATCGTAGAGGTTGCAGGCCCCCTCGGTGCGAGCCAGGAGCTGGTGCTGGAGGGATTGAGACCGGCCACGGCCTACTCCTACCGGGTGTTTGGCGGGGAGCAGGAGCTGGGACAGCAGGAGGCGCAGCATTTTCGCACAGCTTCGCCCCCGGGGCAGGGTCGCCTTCGTGCGGTGGTCGCCGGGGACACTGGAACGGGTTCCATGGAGCAGGCCAGGATCTCCACGGTCATGGAGGGGCTCGATGCCAACCTCTTTCTGCACACAGGAGATCTCTTCTACCAATCTAGCCCCGATTTCGTTCACTTCCGCCCCTACAGGTACCTGCTTTCAAAAACCTGCCTTTTCCCAAGCAGGGGTAACCACGATCTCGATCTGCAGCATTTCGATGTTGAGTGGAGGGATCTCTTCACGGTCCCCAATGACGACCCGGCGCGCTTCGGCGTCTATTATTCCTACGATTGGGGACCGGCACATTTTACCGTGCTCGACTATATTCCCTTCGGCTCTGATGTTTCCGTTCAGCTTGATTTTGTCGAGCGTGATCTCGCCGATGCGCGGGCGCGTGGGATGCCCTGGCTGGTTGTCTACCAGCACATTCCGCTCTACACAGCCGGGGTCTACGCCAACCTCATCCATCCGGTCCGGGAGAGACTGCCCGAGCTTTGTGATCGCTACGGCGTGGACATGGTGTTCTCCGGGCATGATCACAACTACCAGCGCTCCTACCCGGTCCGCGAAGGCGCTCCTCGTGATGCCTGGCAGGATCCTGTCTTCTTCAGGCCCCGGGGTACGGTATATATCGTTACCGGGGGTGGCGGCGGATTTCTTTACCCCGAGCTGGAGGGCGCTCCTAACCGTCCCCTGATGCATACCTTCCAGTCAGTGAATCACTGTGTTGTACTCGACATCACGACGACCGATTTTCGAGTACGCGCTCTTGATATGCAGGGCAACCTGATGGACGAGTTCCAGATTAAAAAGGATGGCCCCCGGCCGGCACTGGGGTTTTTACGGGGAGATGCGAACCTCGATGGGCAGCTTGATATCGGGGACGCCATCGCGACACTGGCCTATCTTTTTCTCGGCGAACAGCTGCCCTGCCCGGCCGCGGCAAATTCTACAGGGGAGGGAAACCACCTGATCATCACCAAGCCCATCTACACCCTCCAGTTTCTTTTCATGGGCGGCCCGCCTCCCCCTGCTCCTTTTCCAGCCTGCGGGCCTGTTGAGGCTGCCGATGACTCTTTCTGCTATGAGAGAGGCTGCTGAGAGGGGCCAGGTTGATTCACCCCAACTACTTGATGGTAATCCCGCAGGTCATGCCTTAACCTTGTCTGAGGGCTGTTCTTACCTGTTTGATCCGGTAGAAGAGGGTTTGATGAATCACAATAACGGGTCTGTGGAGGCATCCATGTGGAGGGTCTCTGCAGTGGCGATGTACCTGCTGATGTTTCTCCTGGCCGCTAGTGCCGCCAGGGCGGAAATAGTCATTACCGAAATTCATTTCGACCCCGCCGATGGGGAGGGAGTTCCCCAGCCGGAGCTCGAGTTCGTTGAGATATTCAACGATGGCTCGGAGCCCTACGATCTCTCGGGCTACCGCTTCACCCGCGGAATCAGCTTCGTCTTCCCCGAGGGTACCTTCATCGGAGATGGCGACTACCTGGTGGTATGCCGTGACCGGGCTGCAGTGCAGGCCAGGTACGGAATCTCCAGCACCCTCGGCAATTTCATCGGCACCCTGGACAATTCCGGTGAGACGATCGAGCTGGCCAATCCGCAGGGGCTCGGTGTCAGCAAGGTTACCTACAACGACCGCGGCCAGTGGCCCGGGGGAGCCAAGGGGACGGGGCATACCCTCGCGATCGAGAGGCCCTATTCGGATCCCGACGACCCGGATAACTGGAAGCTGAGCACCGAGATGGGAGGGACCCCGGGGCGGCCCAACTTCAATACAGAGACCAGCTTCATCGACAGCGTCATTATTCCCGACAACTCCACCTGGAGTTTCTTTCGGGGCGAGAGCAATCCCCCGGCCACCTGGCGAGAGCTCGATTTCAATGACGCGGCCTGGGAGAGCGGCCCCACCGGCATCGGCTATGGCGATGGAGATGACCGGACCGAGCTCAACGATATGCGCAACAACTACGTCAGTGTCTTCTGCAGAAAGATCTTCGAGATAGAGAACCCGGCAGAACTCGACTCGGTCATTCTCAGCGTCAGCTTTGACGATGGCTTTGTCGTTTACCTGAACTCGCAGGAGGTCGGCCGGGTCAATATGCCTGGCGGCAATATCAATAATGGAACGGAGTCGGATGGAACGGTGGGCGATGCCCCCGATGAGGCCGATGCGGAGATCACCATTCCAACGGCTTCCCTGAATGCCGGCCGCAATGTGCTGGCCGTCAGTGTTCACAACACATCCCCCAGCAGCTCGGACCTGTCGTTTATCCCCACGCTCGTGAGCAGGAGGGAGATCCTGCCCGAGGAGCTGGCAACGGTTCCGGTGCTGGTGAACGAGGGCCACTTCCTGCCGACGCAGGGGCCCCGTTTTGTCGAGCTCTACAATAAGAGCTCTTCTCCCGTTGACCTCGGCGGCTTTCATCTCAGCGATGATTTCAGCAACCTGTCGGCCTTCACGATTCCGAACGGGACGAGTATACCCGCGCGCGGCTTTGTCTCCTTCACAGAGGCCCAGCTCGGGCTGGACCTTTCAATAGTTGAAGGTGTGCGTGAGCGCGTCTCCATCGCACTCACCAACCCCGCTGCGACGAGGATTGTCGATGCCCGCATATTCGAACCGAAGGTGCCGGGGCGCAGCGAGGCTCGCTACCCGGATGGGCAGGAGTCTTTCGCCCGGGCGGCGCTTCCAACTCCCGCTGAGGCTAATGAAACGGGAGTGGTCCGGGACGTTATCTTCAACGAGATCATGTACCACCCGATCAGCGGGATGGACCTCGATGAGTTCATAGAGTTCTTCAATCGCGGTGCTGTGGCACACGATATCAGCGGCTGGAAGGTTGAGGGGGTCGGCGACTTCGAGTTTCCTCCAGGTACCGTGATCGGACCGGGAGACTACCTGGTGATAGCTCACTCGGTGAACGAACTTGGGAGGGACCACGGCCTGGGACCGGATGTCCTCGTGCAGACTCCCTACCCCGGGAATCTCGCCAATGGCGGGGAGCGCCTGCGGCTGCGGGATCTCAACGGCAACATTGCCGACAAGGTGCGCTATTACGATGGCGGGCAGTGGTCCCGCTGGGCTGACGGAGGCGGTTCGTCGCTTGAGAGGATAGATCCTGACAGCGAGAGCTCGGTGGCGACCTCCTGGGATGCAAGCGATGATTCCGATGAGTCCGAGGTCAATACCTATACCCACACCGCTCAACATGGCGGCGGCGAGTCGGATCTCGGCCTGCTCCTGCTCGCGGAGGGGATTACCATCGTCGATAACGTGCAGCTGACACGCTCTAACGGGGGCTCGAATATGGTCTCCAACGGCACCTTCAACAGCAATACCAGCGGCTGGCGGATCGAGGGTACCCATATCAGCTCCGGGCGGACGACGAATTCAGACGAGGTAATAGCCGGCAACGGGAGCCTGAAGTTGATCGCCTGGAATGGTGGCGGCGACTACAAGGTCAACCGGATAGAGACCAATACCAGCAGCCAGTCAAGCGGTACCACCTACCGGGTTACCTTCAATGCAAAGTGGAAGATCGGCAGTGCGACCCTGCTCTGTATCGGCGACTACAATGTCGGCAACCCCTCGAGCTCCGGCATTGCCGGCAGCCACCTGCTGGAGGTGCCCCTGACCCTCGGGTCCCCCGGCGCGGTGAATTCGGTCACGCGACGCCAGCAGGAGCGCTACGGCTCTTCGAACATGGGGCCCGCGATCGACCAGGTATCGCAGGACCCGGCTGTTCCCGGCGGCGGGGAGTCGGTCATCGTGACCGCCCGGGTCAGGGATCCCGACGGAGTCGATGAGGTTGAGCTTTTCTACCGCACGAATTCAGTTTCGGGTGCTTTTTCGAGTGTCACGATGCGCGAGGGCGACAAGCCCGGAAAATATTCGGGCACCATCCCCGGGCAGTCCAACGGCACCCGTGTGATCTATTACATCGAGGCGGAAGATGACAGCGGTCGGTCGGAGCGCTATCCCTTCGACCTGCTCGAGCGTTCCCATGCACCGGTGGTGAATCCTTCATCGGCCGGCCGCACCGAGGAGCTCTTCAATCTCTACCGCCACGACACCCGCAACCCCTCGACCAATCATCACAACTATCGATTCGTCATGGCCGAGGAACACGAAATTGAACTTCGCAACCGCCGGGTGCTGTCCAACAAGATGCTCGAAGGCTCGTTCATCTTCGGCGGAGATGATATCTATTACGGCTCGAGGATCCGCTTTGCCGGCAGCCCGTGGCTGCGGCCGGGCGGGGGTGGTTTTGAAAAGAGCTTCTCGCTGAAGATTCCAAAGGACAAGCCCCTGCACGGCCGCAAGACCGCCTTCAATCTTGACGAGCACGCATCCGATGGAAAGGAGCGCCTTGCGCACTACCTGATGAGGCGCAATGCCGCCTCGACCAGGTTGCCGTATTTCGATTTCCAGTCCCTGGTGCGCTTCCAGCTCAACGATGTCAGGACGGGGACCTATGAAGCGCTCGACAAGCCCAATCGCCAGTACATCAATTTCTGGTTCCCGGAATCAGGCGAGTCCTTCGGAGCCCACTTCGAGATGGATGACCGCTTCGGCTTCAACGACAGCGGCTCCCGCACCGGGAACGCAGAAGGCCGCGCGCTCTTCCCTCCCTATGGCAGTACCGGTGGCGGCAACAATAAGGAAAACTACCGCTGGTACTTTTCCCTGCGCAACCGCAAGACCGAGGATGATTACACCCCGCTCATCGGGCTCTGCCGCTTGCTGGATTCCCGGATGACCTCCAGCTCGGCTTTCGATAACTCGGTATTCTCAATAATCGATGTGGAGGAGATGCTTCGTGTCCTGGCGATTGAGACCAATATCGATCATTGGGACACCTGGGGCGGGCGCCGCGGCAAGAACTGCTATTTTTACCGGGCTCCCTCCGACGGTCTCTGGCGTCTTATCCCCTGGGACCTGGAGCTGACATTCGGCAATGCGGGAGGGGGTGAGTTCTCCACCATTCCGTCAAGCCCGACCGGAACGATCCCGAATCATTTCAGCGAGGTCACCCGTATGTTGAACCGGCCGCGGCTGAAGCGAATGTACTACGGCATCCTCAAGGGCATGATCGATGATTTCTTCTACACCGGCGGCAACTCTCCCCTGAGCGCCTATATTTCCCGGATCTCCGCCGCCGGTGTCGGCAGCACCGGGGGGGTATCGAGCTTCGTAAACAGCCGGAACAATTACCTGCGTGACAGGGTCAACGCCGCCTGCTTCCCCGCCGTTCGCCTGCGGATCACGACCAACGGTGGACGTGACATCACCCATGAGGGCGCTCAGCCGTTCATCGATATTGATGGTGAGTCGCCCGCGGACGTCTTCGTGCTCTCGGTGTCGAGAAACGGCGAATTCCTCGATGAGGCCGACTTCGAGTTTTCCAACGGGGATATGCGTGACTGGAGTATCGATGATATTGCGCTGGTGGCCGGCGCCAACGAGCTCGAGATTCTCGGGTTCAATGCCAGTGGCGAGATTGTTGACACCGACTCGATCACGGTTACGAGCACAGCCGGGTGGGACAGGCCGATTATAACGACAGCCCAGCCCAACCCGATCGGCCAGGGCGAGATCCTTACCATCACCGGGCGCGACTTTCATGAAGGCGTCGTTGCTGTCCTGCGGGGTGGAGGCGATGTGCTGGAGACGGATATGGAATTCGATCCGGATACCCCCGGCAGTGCGACGCTGGTGATTCCCGCCAACCTCGACCCCGGAATCGCCATGGTCGAGGTCCGTAATATCGATGGGCAGATTTCCAACCAGTGGTCGATTTCCATCCTCCCACCGGCGCCGCAGTTCATTCGCGGGGATTCAAATCTCGATGGATCCGTCAATATCAGCGATGGGGTCAAGATTGTCCGCCACCTGTTTGCCGGCGTACAGGTCGATTGCCAGGATGCGCTCGACTCCAACGATGATGGCAATATCAATCTTACCGATGCGGTCTACGTGCTCAATTTCCTCTACCGGGCGGGCGCCGCACCGTCTGCTCCCTACCCTCTGCGGGGCCGCGATGTGTCCGATGTCGATGAGCTCGGCTGCGACCAGGGCCTCTAGGGTTCCACCAGATTGCGTCTCTTGCAGCGGGGGGAACTTCCGAAAACCCTCCCGGGGGCAGGAATCCTTGATGCAGTAGTGGAAGATAGCAAGAATAGGGAAATCGGCATGCCATGGAACGATGGCGTGGTACCGAAGAGAAGTCCTGCCCCTGCAGGGAGGATCCCGCAGGGGAATTGAAGAGTAGAACATCCAGGGGAGCATCCGCCAGGTGAAGAGTGAAAGCTCCGGCAATGGACCAGCGCTGGTTCATCGCAGGGGATCCTTAAGAGGAACGCTCGTCGCGCTTTCGGGAATGCGAGTGAGCATTGGACGTGACCGGGGCAGCGATGTCGTTGTCGGCAGCGGGGTCGTGTCCAGCCATCATGCCCTGCTCGTTTTTGACGGAGATCAAGACGCCGGCTGGTTCCTGCGCGACCTGGATTCAAAGAACGGCACCTATCTCAACGGGAGGAAGGTGCTGGAGTGCAGGCTTGAAGATGGGGACGTCATCCGGCTCTGCCGTGACGGTCCGGAGTTCGTCTTTGCGGCTAACGGTTCGATTGACTACATGAACGACTCGACTGTCTGCCTGGACCCGGCAGAATTTACAGGCTCCACGGAGCCGGAGAGGGTTGTTGAAGATGCGAGCGTCAAGGGTGTCTGCAGGGTTCTTGGCCGGGAAATAGAACGCTCATCCCGCCGCTCGCGGCGCGTCATTCTTCTGAGCACGGCGTCTGTTTGTTTTGCGTTGTTGCTGGGCGCCTGGCATATGGCGGGGGACCCCCTTCCCGAGGCGGGTTCCCTGGTGAACCTCCCCGTGATCGAGCTCGACCTCGACCCGGTCTATACAAGCCTGTTTCACTCCTACCGGGATACCGGCATAGGTACGGCCAGGGTTGTCAATACGACCTCGAGGGTTCTCACCGGTGCCTCCCTGGATTTCACCCTCGAGGGGGAGGGAAAGAGTTACCTGGTCGAGAGCCTGCGCCTTGATGTGCCTGAGCTGTCTCCCGGGGAGAAATGGGAGCTGCCCCTCAAGCCGCTCCTGTCCCGGAAGATTGTCACCGAGAGGTCCTTTGAGCTGACCGCCGTGTGCAGCCTGGAGGTTGCCGACGAGGTGCTGAGCTCTGCAAACCGGGCCATAACGATCTATGACTACCATGTATTCAACTGGCAGGATCCGAGGAAGGTGGCGGTATTTGTCGATTCCAACGATGCGGCGGTAAAGGCCTTTGTTGATTCAGCCTGGGAGCATCGTCCCCGGGTGTCGCAATACGAATTTCCCCCGCCAAGGATGGTTACGGCGCTGACCCTGCTGAGTGCTCTGAACGGGCATAAGATCGGCTACAAGCCTGATGCGCGTACGCCGGTTTCGGTTTCTGCCGGGGTGGACACCAGTGACCGTATCAACTATCCCGGCGAGACCCTCCTGCGGCGCTCCGGCGACTGCGATGATGTGGTCGTGCTCTGTTGCTCGATACTCGAGGCTGCAGATATTCCGACGGCCGTTGTTGTCGATCAGAAACATGTCATCATGATGTTCGATAGCGGCCTGAGTGCAATTTCAGCCGGCACCTCAGAAGATCCTGGAGAGCTGGGCAATCTCTTCTGCGAGGAATCCTGGGTTGCCTACAAGGGCAGGCTCTGGATCCCCGTGGAGGCGACCGAACTTGCTCGCAGTACCGGGGGGTTTGCGGCAGCCTGGGCCGCGGCCTGGCACTACAAGGACAGGATCGAGTCCGGACAGATGCAGGTCATAGAGATTCGCGAGGGCTGGAAGAGCTATAAGCCCCTCCACCCTCCCCCGGCTGAAGACGTGCTTGCAAGGATCCGGGACTCATCCCTCTGGCGGCAGGAGAACCTGGCGGCCGTTGCCGTAGCGTCCATACAAACGGTGAAGGAATATGCCAGCGACAATCTCAATGCCGCCGTGGAGGAGCTGAAGACCAGGTGCGATGGGCTGGAGCTGGCCCAGAGGAGCGCCCTGCTCTATACCCAGGCGGGTTTCTACAAGGAGGCGGTTCGCCTGTTGGAGAAGGCGGTCTTCGGCGGCCCCGCACCCGCGAATCCGCAGGCGGTTCGCACCTGGGATCGAGAGGTAACTCTCGACCTGGCGATCCTGCTTACGGACCTCGCGCTGGCGGTTACGCTCTCCTCATCCACTGCCGTGGAGCTTGATCATGCCGTTGAGTATTACGGCCTTGCGCTCACAGGTCTGCCTGAGGCTCTGCCGGAAAAATCAGAGTGCATGCTGCGCCTCGGACTTGTCCATAAGATGAGAGGCGACCTGAAGGCCTACAGGAAATGGACCACCAGGGCGATCAAGCGCGAGCCCCGCCTGCGGGAAACCCTCGACAGGCTGGAGAGGGGAGATGGCCGTGTTGCCTCCAGCGCCCCGGGCAGGGATGTTCTCGATTACCTGCGTGCGGGAATGGCCGTTCGCCCCCTCGGACGCTGAACGGCCTGGCCCCGGACAGGAAACCTCCCTCAGGTCGGGATCCCGGGGCAGGGAAAGCCGGAACAGAACTCGTTGATCTGCAGACGGATGGCTTCGAGTTTGCCAGGGTCCTCATGGGCCGCGAACGCCTTATCGATCCAGCCGGCAACCTGGGCCATGTGCTCCTCGTTCATGC
>JAYGDV010000278.1:0-4028 GCA_046582735.1 Planctomycetota bacterium | reverse complement strand
CGTCGGGAAAGGATCGCAGGAATCCGGCCTCGGAGTTGCATACGAATTTCAGCATCGAGAGGAACGGGGGAGAGATCCTCGTTCTGATTACCCCGGATGGATCGACAGTCGTCTCCGGGTATACAGAAATCCCCGAACAGCTCGAGAACGCTTCCTTCGGAATGGCGACCGATTCGACCTTTTCGATTCCGCTCGGAGAGGACGCCACGGTGAGGGCAATCGTCCCGACAGGTGATGGACTCGGTCATCTCTGGCGGGCTCCTGATTTTGATGACAGTGGCTGGAGCGCCGGTACCTCGGGTGTCGGTTTTGAGGGCAGCAGCAGTGCCGGCTACGATCCCCTGATCGGAACAGATCTCGAGGCGGGAATGTACCGTATTAATGCAACGGCCTATATTCGCTATGAGTTCGAGGTTGCCAATCCGCAAGTCCTTGACCTCCTGATCCTGGAGATGAAATACGATGATGGATTCGCGGCTTTTTTGAACGGGGAATTGATTGCGAGCGTCAATTCCGAGGCACCTGAAGTCCTCACCTGGGATTCAGATGCTACCCGGAGCCATTCCGACCGACTCGCTGTCGAATACGAGGAGTTCGACATCTCCGAGAAGATATCCACCCTGAGGGCGGGACGAAATGTCCTGGCGATTCACGGGCTGAACACCTCGCAAACGAGCAATGACTTCCTGATCTATCCGCGGATTCGTGCTGTGGAGGTGGGGGAGATCCAGCCGGAGGTGGTCCAGTACTTCGATGTTCCCTCGCCGGGCGCACCGAACAACGAGGGGTTCTCCGAGGTTGCAGAAAAACCATCCTTTTCCCGTGAGAGTGGGGCCTATACGGGCTCCCCGACGGTCGAGCTCAGTACCGAGTCTGAAAACACTGTTATTCGCTACACCACAAATGGCTCGGTTCCAGATTCAAGCTCAACCCTTTACACCCAGCCGATTACCGTCTCCGGGGCGATCGAGATCAGTGCCAGGTCTTTCGAGGCGGGGAAGTTGCCCAGCCCGACAAAGAAAGAGACCTATCTTCTGCTTCATTCAAGCGTCAGTAATTTCTCATCCAACATTCCAGTCGTTGTGATCAATACCTTCGGGCGGCAGATCGGAGATGCCTGGACAGAGGGCTATGCCCTGATTGTGGAGCCCGGCGAAGATGGCCGTGCCAGGCTGACGAATGAACCCCACTACATCGGCAAGTCCGCTTTCAAGCGCAGGGGGTCGAGTACCGGTGGCCGGCAGAAACTGTCCTTCAATTTTGAGGCTCGGAATTCCGAGGGCGAGGACAAGGATGTCCAGATCTTCGGTTTTCCGGAGGAGTCCGACTACGTCATGTACGGCCCCTATAATTTTGACCGGGCGCTGATGAGAAATGCCCTGATGTACGAGCTCAGCAACCAGTCGGGGCGCTGGGCCGCGCGCCCGAGGTTTGTTGAGTGCTACCTTCATACCCGCTCCGGAGCGATCTCCTCCACCAGCTATTGGGGCGTCTATGTGTTCATGGAAAAGATCAAGCGCAATAGCGGCCGGGTCGACATTGCGAAGATTACCCAGCAGGACAATACAGCCCCGGAGGTCAGCGGTGGCTATATTATGAAGATCGACCGTCTCGATCCCGGTGATGGCGGCCTCAACAGCGCCGGGGGACAGCGACTTGGCTGGGTGGAGCCCAAGGAGAGAGAAAAAACCAACCAGCAGGCGGCCTGGCTGGCGAGCTACTGCAACAGCATGCGTGCCACCCTCAACGCCAATACGATCATCGACAATGACGGGCAATATATCGATGTCGGGTCCTGGATTGACCACCACATCCTCAATATCTACCCGAAGAACGTCGATGCTTTCCGGCTCAGTGGCTATATGTTCAAGGATCGCGATGGCCCCATGCATATGGGCCCCATCTGGGATTTTGACCGGACCATGGGCTGCGCAGATGATGGGCGTGCCGCCGATCCGGTTTCCTGGAATAATGCCGGCGGTGATGGCGGGACCCGCTATTTCCAGTTCGGCTGGTATTCTCCTTTGTTCGGCAATCAGCCACCAACCGGTTCCAGCGCCTGGGCGAGAGCCTACAGGTTGCGCTGGAGCCAGCTTCGTGGCGGCCCTCTGAGCAATGATAACGTCATGGCGGTCATCGACGAGTGGGCAGCGATGCTCAATGAACCCGCGACGCGGAACTTCAACAAGTGGACCGGGGTCAGGCCTCGCTTCGGCAGTTTCATGGGAGAGGTTAATCACCTCAAGAACTGGCTGACAAGGCGTGGAAACTGGATGGATTCCCAGCTACCGGTGCCCGTCCCTACTCCCGAACTCGTTCCGGGTGGCGGTCTTGTGGATTCGGGATCGCAGGTGGAGATCACGATAGATTCTCCCGATGCCTCGGTCTATTACACGCTCGATGGAAGCGATCCGCGTTCAGGCAACAATCCCTCTGCAACAGCCGTTCTTTATGAGCGCCCGATTACCATTACGGAAAATACGGTCATCAATGTTCCCGCAAGGTTCGAGCAGGCGATCTGGAGCTCGGTTGTTACCGCGACCTATGTCACCTCGATCCCGGCCCTGACCATCACCGAGCTCATGTACGACCCCCTTGGGCCCACTGCCATCGAAGACCCTGACGACGAGTTTTCCGTTACCAATATGGAATTCATCGAGCTTAAGAACGTCGGAGCCGAGGAGGTCCAACTCACAGGGGTTCGCTTCGGCAGGGGAGTCACCTTCGATTTCAGCGATGCCCTTGTCGACACCCTCGGTCCCGGACAGGTAGGTGTGATCGTCAATGAGCCGGCAGCGTTTATTGCCCGCTACGGAGAAGATGTGCTCATTCTTGGAGAGTACCGCGGTAGCCTCAGCAACAGGGCGGAGACGATCCAACTGCGGGGCCCCCTCGACCAGCCGATTTTCGAGTTCAGGTACGATTTCTCCTGGTACCCCCTCACCAACGACGAGTTCACCAATGACCAGGGTGAAGTAGTTATCGGTGGGCATTCATTGGTTAACGTGAGCCCTGACGCCCCGGTGGAAAGTCTCGGCGAGGCCGCCTCCTGGGGTCCCAGTGAGTTCCGCCTGGGGAACCCAGGGGTCCATCCCGGGGGTGATCCGGAGCCGGTTGGCGGACTCCAGGTGGGTGGAGACCTTGACCAGGATGGGGGACTCAGCATTACAGATGCGGTGATCCTGCTCCGATTCCTGTTCCAGGCCGATGGTATCCGGTTACCCTGCGGCGAAAACGGAATTGAGGATGAGGGGAACAGCTCCCTCCTCGACAATGACGGCAGCGGTTCGGTGAATATCACAGATGCCGTTCACATGCTGAGCTTTCTCTTCCAGGGTGGCGGTCCCCCGGCACTGGGAACCGAGTGTGTCCGGATCGTCGGTTGTCCCGACGTCTGCGAGGCTGAGTAAGCTTCTACTGGCTGCCCTGGACTTTATCCGGCTCAGCGGTGCCTGTAGACGATCCGTCCGCGGGTGAGGTCGTAGGGGGACAATGCGACGATGACCTTGTCTCCAGGCATGATACGGATGCGGAACTTCCGCATTTTCCCGGCTGTGTAGGCCATCACGACCATCCCGTTATCGAGCTCAACGCGAAAGTTCGCGTTTCGAAGCTGCTCGACGACCGTGCCGTCGATCTCGATCGCATCGTCATCCTCTTTGCGTTCCCGTACCGGAGCAGCGGTGGGGGTGTTCTTCTTGGCCTTGGCGCCCTTTCCCCTGGCGCTGGGCCACTTCTTCTTTTTCTTGACCATGTGTTTTCCCTGGAACCCGGTATTCTTCCTCCTGCAAACACAGCCGGGGGCGAAACAACGGGCAGGTTCCGTAGAACCTCCTTAGTAGATGTAAAGAATAGGGAATCCGGAGCCATTATTCAAATGGCCTGCTGTGGAAAAAAGGGTGTATTCTCCGCCGGGGAACAGTCTTTGTGGGCGGGGGATTGCGCAATCATGTAAAATGAAGCTCCCCTGGCGGCATAGCGCCGGTATTCACTTACCTGGGATCCAAGGAATCAATCGATGCAAAGAA
>JAYGDV010000182.1:0-5299 GCA_046582735.1 Planctomycetota bacterium | reverse complement strand
GGCTGCTGACGGCCTTCGGGGGACTCGTGATGCCGGTTTTCCTCTTTCTCTGGTACTACGATATGGAGCTGACGCTCACCGAGAAGTCGGCCGTGCTGGTCGGCAGCGGCCTGGCCATGGTCGCAGGGCGCTTTCTTTTCTGCCGCGGTGGAGCGGGTGAGGAGGCGGACGCATGAGAATGAAGCTGACCCTTGCCCTGGGCCTTGTCATCCTGGCCGTTCTGAATTTCGGGATCTACAGGAACGAGCTTTTCATCGAGACGGGTGAGGAGGTCTATTTCGAGCTGGCCCCGGTGGATCCGCGTTCGCTCATGCAGGGCGACTACATGCGGCTCAATTACAGGACAGCTCAAGAGCTGCGCAAGGAGCTTGAGAGGATCAGGGGTGCCGGGGAAGGAGAGGTCCCCCGTACTGGCAAGGTCGTTGTCAGCCTGGATGAGAGACGGGTCGTATCCTTTCAGAGAATGTGGAATGGGGATCCCCTGGCCGAAAACGAACGACTGCTTCAATACCGCTACAGCGACGGGTGGCAGGTCCATGTCGGCTCCGAGTCCTTCTTCTTCGAGGAAGGGCAGGGTAAAGCGTATGAGAAGGCCCGCTACGGGATCTTCAAGCTGGGTAAAGATGGCCGGACGATCCTGCGTGCCCTTGCAGACAAGAACCTCGTTCGGATCGAGCCCGGGATGAGTGAATAGGCCCATTCCAGCCGGGTGACGATGACCCAAGCGCTGTCGGTGGAGGTTCTTTCGAGTACAATTCCGAGTGGTTTGCTTTCGGGGTGAACCGGCGGCCTCTCTGCGGGTCGAGACTGAAAACCATCCAGCGCCTCGCGAATGAGCGGCGCGCAACCGGGGAAATGCCATGTTTCGCGTTCGAAATCACTCGCCAGCTGTTTTGTCAGTCCTGTTTCTGCTGCTTTATTGCGCCAACTTTTCGCACGCTCAATGGAAGCCGGCCGGGGCGAAGCTGATGACGCGCTGGGGCAAGGCGCTTTCTCCCGGAAAAGTCCACCAGGAGTATCCGCGCCCGCAGCTGGTGCGCGCCGACTGGGCCAACCTGAACGGATTGTGGGATTACGCGATCCGTCCCGCGACCGAGGAAAGCCCGAAACAGGCCGATGGGAAGATCCTGGTTCCCTTCCCGGTCGAATCAGCCCTCTCAGGCGTCGGCAGGATGGTTGGCAAGGAGAAGAGGCTCTGGTACCGGCGGACCTTCGAGGTGCCTGAGAGCTGGAAGGGGAGGAGGGTCCTGCTGCACTTTGGAGCCGTCGATTGGGAGGCGAAGGTGTGGGTCAACGGCAAGCCGGCCGGGAACCATCGCGGCGGCTACGATCCCTTCAGCTTTGATGTGACAGGCCTGCTCACGCCCGGTGGTGGCAGCCAGCGGCTGGAGGTCTCGGCCTGGGACCCCAGCGATGAGGGCCCGCAGCCGCGCGGCAAGCAGGTCAGCAAGCCGCGAGGAATCTGGTATACCCCGGTAACGGGAATCTGGCAGACCGTCTGGCTCGAGGCGGTGCCGCTGACCTCCATCGAATCCCTGCACATCCTGCCTGATGTCGATGGCAAAAAGCTGAAGGTGAAGGCCGCGACGCTGGGGCCGGACAAGGTGAAGGTCAAGGTGAGCGTGCCCTCTCTCGGCATCGAGGGTGAAGGCGCTCCGGGAGACACCATCGAGCTGGCGCTGAAGAACTTTGAGCTCTGGAGCCCGGCCCATCCGAAGCTTTACGACCTCGAGGTCGAGCTGCTCTCCGGCGGTAAGACCGTCGACCGTGTTGAGAGCTACTTTGGCATGCGCAAGATCTCGCTTGGCCCGGATCAGAACGGAATTCCCCGGATCCTGCTCAACGGTGAGCCTCTCTTTCAGTTCGGCCCCCTCGACCAGGGCTGGTGGCCCGATGGGCTCTACACCGCGCCCTCGGATGAAGCCCTGCGCTACGACCTGGAGGTGACGAAGAAGCTCGGCTTCAACATGGTCCGCAAGCACGTCAAGGTCGAGCCGCTGCGCTGGTACTACCACTGCGACCGCATGGGGCTGCTGGTCTGGCAGGACATGCCCAACGGCGGCACCAACGCGCGCTGGCCGCTCGATGGCACCGAGCTTCGCCGCGACGAGAAAGAAAAGGTGCAGTTTGACCGTGAGCTCGATGCGCTCATCAATTCCCACCGCAACCAGGTCTCCATCGTCGCCTGGGTCCCGTTCAACGAGGCCTGGGGACAGTTCGATAGCGCTCGCGTGACCCGGCACATCGAAGAGATAGATCCCGGCCGGCTCGTCATCTCAGCCAGTGGTGGCAATGACTTCGGCATCGGCCACGTTCACGACATCCACCAGTACCCGGGACCGCGCCGCCCGCCGGCGGAGACCGCACGAGCCGCCGTGCTCGGCGAGTACGGGGGGCTCGGCCTGCCGTTGAAGGGGCACACCTGGCAGAACGAGAAGAACTGGGGCTATCGCACCTTCAAGAATCGCGCCGACCTGCAGAAAGCCTATCTCGGTCTTATAGACAGATTGCGCCCGATGGTTGAGTCCTGCCTGAGCGCGGCGATCTATACCCAGACCACAGATGTGGAGGTAGAGGTCAACGGCCTGATGAGCTACGACCGCGAGGTGCTCAAGTTTGACGCGGGTAAACTCGCCGAGGCCCACCAGGCGCTCTATGCTCCGTTGCGGAAGCTCAGCGACGCCGAGCGCTCGCGTGCCTATACCGTGGCCTATTGGCGTTTCGAGGACACCGCTGCGGGCAAGCTGGTTCCGCACGACCGCAAGAAGCGTGATTCCATCGCGGTGCGCGATGTTTCCGGCCAGCGAAACCATCTCTACGCCTTCGCTGCCGGCAACGCGCCACGCGCGGGAGCCGGGGTGCCGGCTCGAACCGTTCCCTGTCTTGAACTCGAGAACCGTGGGGTGCTGGATGACTCCGCCGCAGGCAAGGGCGCCACGCGTGATCTCTACACCAACCCCGGCCGCTCCCGCACCCACATGAACGTCATCAACACCTTTGCCTTCACCGAGTGGACGGTGGAGGCCTCGATCCAGCCGGTCGAGCTCGGACGCAGGCAGACGATTGTCGGCGAGGATGGCAAGCCCACGGAGGCTGCCAGCGCGCCCCTGCAGCTCGAGCTTCGCAAGGACAACCGCATCGCGATCGTCGCCATCGATTCAGGCGGTGAGGTACGTACCGTTGCCAGCCGCGACCCGGTTGAAAAAGGAAAGTGGTATCACGTTGCCGCCATGAGCGATGGCTCGAAAATGAGGCTCTATCTCGTCGAGGGTAATCGTTGCCACCTCCAGGGCTCGACCGATTTCGCAGGCTCCCTCATCAACCATGGCGGCACCTGGACTGTCGGCCGTGGTTTTTACAACGGCAGGATTGCGCTCGATGCGCGTGCCCGGATCGACGAGGTTCGTGTCAGCGCCATCGCCCTGCCGCTGGAACTGCTGCTGTGGCATTCGTCCTCAAGCCCCTGAAAAGTGGGTCTTGGCTTCTTCCCGGGCTTTATTTGGGCGTTAGAGCTTCATTGAAGTCTGTTGAGTCCGTACTATAGAGACAGCGTCTGAGTGTTTTGTGCTCAAAGACGGCAGTTGGCCAGGAAGCTCCCTCCATGCGTACGATCTTCTATGTAATCCTGTTTACCGTTCTCAGCGCCGCAGGTCTGCGTGCCCAGGAGATCTCCATCAGCGAATTCCTCGCGGTCAACAGCGGCTCCCAGTTCGATGAAGATGGAGACAGCTCCGACTGGATCGAGCTCTACAACGGGGGCGGCCAATCGGTTTCGCTCAATGGGTGGTATCTTACCGATGATTCCGAGGACCGTTTCAAGTGGCCTCTTCCCCAGGTAGACCTGGGCCCGGGCAGCTACCTGGTGGTGTTCGCTTCCGGCAAAGACCGCCGGGCAGCCGGGGGAGAGCTCCATACAAATTTCAGCCTCGAGGGAGATGGAGAGTACCTCGCCCTGGTGCGTCCCGATGGCAGCTCCGCCTCCGAGTATGCCCCCGCCTTTCCCGAGCAGCAGGGTGGTTTCTCCTTCGGTACAGGGGAGAGCCTCGCCGGTGAGCGCCTGGTAGGAGAGGGTGCCGAGGGTAGGTTGCTCGTTCCCTCTGACGGTATCATCGGCCTGTCGTGGAACGGAAGTGTCGAGGCTTTCAACGACAGCGAGGTGGCGGGCTGGACGCCGGTGGTTACCGGGATCGGCTATCCAATCGGTGGCGGCCCCCAGGTTGAGCCGCCGATCGGCTACTGGAACTTCGATGGGAACGTGAACGACACATCCGGCCACGGCCATGCCGGCGCCCTCAATGGCGCGACCTTCAGCAATGAGGCTCCCGCCCAGCTCGGCGGTGGTCAGTCTCTCAGCTTTGACGGGTCGAATGACTACGTCAGCGTCCAGATCGACGTGTCGGAAACCGACTATACAGCATCTTTCTGGTTCAGGGCCGAATCGAACGGGCGCGGACTGTTCGCTGTTGTCGACAATGACCTCGGCGGCGGCGGCCATGACCGGCATGTCTACCTCAACGCCGGAAATATCGCCACGCGGGTCTGGAACAACCAGGTCATTTCCACTTCGGGAAGGAATTACGCCGATGGGAGGTGGCACCATGCGGCCCATGTCGTCGGGCCGGGAGGGCAGAAGATCTATGTCGATGGGGAGCTGGTGCGCAGTGGCTCCAAGTCGTTTTCGGATTTTGACTGGCAGCGCCATATCAATATCGGCTTTTCCAACGATGCCTCCAGCCCATATTTCGACGGCAACATCGACGACGTCGCCGTCTGGAGCGTGGCCCTTGGAGAGGATCACATCCTGGCCCTGGCCGAGGGAGCCAGCCCCATGGGGCTGGGCGGCCTGTCGACCTTCGCCGAAACCGATGTTGAGGCTGCTGTTCGCAACGTGAACTCATCGGTATACCTGCGGGTGCCTTTCGAGGTGACCCTGCCGATCGAGTTTGATTCCCTGCGCCTGCGGGTCCGTTACGACGATGGATTCATCGCCTATCTCAACGGCGAGGAACTCGTGCGGAGAAACGCCCCGGACAATGCGCGCTTCGATTCAGCAGCGCTTGAAGACCGGCCGATCTCGGCCGCGATGCGCCAGGAGAATATCGATATCAGCGACAGGGCCGGGTTGCTTCGCGATGGGTTGAACATACTCGCTTTTCACGGGCTCAACGATGATATCGCCAGTGAAGATTTTCTCCTCCTGCCGGAACTGATCACCGTCGAGGAATTCTCCGACCGGTATTTCCAGAACCCGACTCCGGGCGCTCCCAACGATTCCGGCGGCTCGGCCGGATTCGTTGCC
>JAYGDV010000155.1:0-3320 GCA_046582735.1 Planctomycetota bacterium | reverse complement strand
CGACGACAGCCATGACTGCCATGACCACGGTCACCCTTCGCCTGACGGCTCCGGTGACAATCGCTTTCATTTCCTCCTGAATCCCTTCGGGCCAGATTTTTTCTTTTTCTGGCTCTCCGGGGCGCTCTGGGACACTTCCGGGGCACCGGAGGATCCGGTATCGAGGATCTTCAGGATGGTACCGTTTTCAAGCCGCCGCTGGCCTTTTACGACGACTTGTTCCCCAACCTTGATTCCGCTGGTGATCTCCGCATGGTCATCATCGGTATAGCCGACTTCCACCGGTCGTCTCTCTGCGGTATTGTCTTCAGCTGCGATGAATACGACCTGTTCGTCATGGTCAGTGATCACTGCAAAGCGCGGAACAAGGACCACGCCGGGGTGGGTGTCGGTGATGACCTGGACCTCGGCAAAATCACCCGGGCGGGTGTTGGCTGGGTAATCGGAAACCTCGACGGTGAGCTTGATCGTTCCGGTGGCGGGATCGATGACCGGGCTGACCAGCTTGATCTTGCCCTTCATGACCTGTTTCGAACTGTCGAGGACGAGATTGACGCCCTGGTCTATTTTGAGGTTCTTGAACTCCTTGGCAGGTACGTAGACCTTCGCCAGCAACGATCTGAAATCTGACAGGTGAAAGACCGGTGTGTCGATGCCGACCTTCTGCCCTGGGTCGACCATTCGCAGGACGATCCGTCCGGAGAATGGCGCCCGTACCGTGGTGTAGGACAGGTTGAGTTTTGCCAGCTCCATTTCAGCCACCGCGGTATTGTATTCGCTCTCGGCCGTTTCCCTCTCCTGCGCCGAGACCAGGTCATCGGTCAGGGCTTTCAGGCGGTCCATTTTAGATTTGAGATTCTTGATCCTTGCGCTCGAGAGGCTGACCCTGTGCTGGTATTCGTCATTCTCGATTTCCAGCAGGATGCCACCGGCCTCCACCTCATCCCCTTCTTCAACGGAGATCGTTTTCACCAGCCCGCTGACCCTGGCGACAATGTCGGCCTCCTTGTCAACCTCCAGGGTTGCATTGGTCTTGTAGTAGCTGGAGATGTCACCCTGGGAGGCGGTCCGCACGCTGATGGGAACAGCCCGTTTCCCGAAGCTGGAGCTCATAGGGGCAGCCTTCACGGCCCGGATAGCGTCTGCCATCTCGATGGCAGACTCCTGCGAAGAATCAAGAATATGCTGTGCCGCCTTCCTGGCTCCGGAGCTTCCGATGCCCGGCAGCTTTTCAAGCTGGGTGACGAGCTTCTCCAGTGAAGGATTGGCCCCGTTTCCTTTACCGCTGGCGGCTCCAGTGGTTGAGTCGCAACCGTTCAGGAATGTCACCGTAATGCACAGGAGGAAGAGGGGTAGCTGAAACCTGCTGGTAGCGATCATGGTCGAGGGAAATCCGATTGTACCTGGAAGTTTTGAAGACATGTTGTCAGGGTTACGAGGAGCTATCATCCCCCGCAGAGCAGAATCGTTCCAGCATCATTAAGGTGTTTGATTGTATGAATTTGTAAGTAGCCATGGGGGATGAGTAACGGCAGCATGAACTGTCATGCTCGTCTTTTTTTCCGCCCGGTTCGCATTATCTTTTTCCTGCTGCCCGGGGTAAACCCCTGCCCTGGAAGAATTCAGAAAAGTACGGCTTTTTCGGAAGTTGAACGCCCTCCAGGGCGAAAAAAAAGGCGCTGCACCCGGTAAAATCCCGGTGCAGCGCCTTTTCATGGAGCGCCGGAGATCAGGCGCTGATGAAATTGGGCGGATCGAAATAGCCGTTCCGGTCGGAGTTCACCAGGCTGGCATAGTCAGGAATGATCGAATCCATCTGGTTGTCAGGATCTCCCAGGTGCCTGCTGAGGATCTCGTTGTAGACGTTCCGGTAGTCGCTGCGGTGTGCCACGTAGCGGCCGTTGGAGGTGCTGAAGAGATCTCCATTCGACCAGTTGTTGCGGTTGCAGTTGTAGACTCCGCCGTTGACCGCTCCTCCCATGGTAAAGCAGAGGGAGGCCTCTCCGTGATCGGTGCCGCGGTTGCCGTTTTCCTGGCTGGTGCGACCGAATTCCGACATGGTGACAACCAGCACGTCGTCCCAGATGTCGGCGAGATCATGGTAGAGTCCCGTCAGCGCGAGTCCGAGGTCCCGCATGAGCGCCGGGAAGCGGGTGTCTTCACCGCCGTGGGTGTCGTAGCCGCCCTGGTTGCAGCCGACGATCTGGATGTCATCGATCTGCTTGAGGAGCCTTGCGCTGTCACGGACATTGTTCCTGAAGCCGTTGTTGCCGATCGCATCGAAGTAGGGCGCGGCCTCAGGCCTGGGGAAGTAGGGCCTGTTGAGAACATTGTCCTGGAAGAACTGCAGGTTGTTCAGCAGCGCCTTTCCGGTGTCGTAGGTCTTCTTGTTGTACTTGATACCCTGATTGTAGCCGGCCTGGCCGTAGGCTCCCTTGAGTCCCGTGCCGAGCGGATTGTCGGCCGTGGGGAAGGTGCCGAGCTCGACATTGCTGGCCAGCTGGAGGCTGTCGACGTTGTTGATCACCGGGATCAGGGTCTCGCCTTTCATCAGGACGACCTGGTTACCGCTGAGGGTCGCTGCCTGCAGCGGCCTGTCCTCATCGATGTAGTTCGTGATATAGCGGTTGAAGACTCCCTCTTCGAGCTTGACGTTGCCCGGGATCCCGTTCTCCCAGAACTGCTGGCTGGAGAAATGGGAGCGGTTCTGGTTCTGGTAGCCGATCCGGTGCAGGAAGGCGAGGTTGGCTCCCCGGCCATCGACATCGCCGTTGAAGATATCAAGCAGCTTCGGGTCGGTTGCTCCATCTCCCTGCAGGGCAGGGTTCAGGCTGCAGAAGTTGTTGAGAGGATGGGCATCATCAGGGTCGATTCCGATGTTCGGACGGGCCTGGACGTAGGACTTGGCTGAACCTCTTCCCTGGTCGCCGTAGGGGATCACCGCCTGTACGGCATCCATCGCGCCACGCAGGAAAATGAAGAGGAGCTTTTTACCCGGGGGAAGATCTCCCGCCAGGGATTTCTGCAGGAAGGGCGCTATGCTGCCCATCCCGAGAGCTCCGAAAGTCAGGGCTCCCGCCTTGAGGAAGTGCCGCCGGTCAGTGGTTTGCTTGCGAATGTTCATTGGATTACCTTCTTTGAGTTAAGGTGTTGATGCAATTTTACTCCTTACCAGGGGTTCTTTCCTATTGTTTTTGGAAAGCCGGAAGGCTGAGGAGATAGCTGACCGCATACCGCATGCGGTTTTCGGGATTGTTGCCCGACGCATAGGTCGAGCCGGCGAGCTCTTTCTGGGCCTCCAGGACGTCGCCGCCAAAGAG
>JAYGDV010000105.1:0-14608 GCA_046582735.1 Planctomycetota bacterium | reverse complement strand
AAGGCCTTCAGCTTCAAAGCGGTCGATGGCAGAGGTGAAGACGAGACGGCGTGGGCCCAGGTAAAAGTACGCAATCGTCCCAGGATCGACATGAAGGAATGGGAGGAAGGCGGCTTCAACAGGGTGGCCTACCGTAACCCGGAATATACCGGCAAGAGTGCAGAGGAGGTAGTCCAGCGCCATGGGAACCTCAAGGTGCCGGCAGGAACGAAGGTCAGCTTTCGCCTGGCTGCCAACGTCAACATCGCAAAAGCCTACCTGGTTTTAAAACGGGGGGTCGATGAGAAGGGGGATGCGCGAGCGCAGGATTCCGGCTGGCCTGACCCTGACGCTGCCACCCTGGAGATTACAGAGGGAAGGCGGTTCAGGGGTAATTTCACGGTACAGGGAAGCGGAAGCTATTTTTTCCAGTTTGAGGATCCGGGAGGATTTCGAAGTACGCAATCGGAGCGTTTCAGAATCCAGGCGATTGCGGACCGCAAGCCGGTGGTGAGAATCGTCGAGCCGCAACGACTGACAGAAGACGTTTCTCCCCGTGCGGAAGTACCCATCCTTACAGTCGTCAGGGACGATTACGCAGTGAAAAAGATCCACCTCTCGGGCAGCTATTTTTCTGCGGGAGAGACCAAGCCTGAACGAAACCTTGTGAGCCTGCTCGATGTTTCGGCCGCCGGTCCGGTGGGGGGGGAGAGCGATCCGAAGCTTGATCCGTATATTCTGAAGATTGGTGAGCTTGGTGGCGGAGATGGTGGAGCCCCTTCGCCGGGGGCGAGGTTTGAATTTTTTGTTCTCGCAGAGGATTTCGGTGATGCGGGGGGAGGGAAAGGTAATATCGGTGAGTCCCAGGTCTACCTTCTGCAGGTGGTTGACCCGGAGTATCTCGAGGACCAGTATGCCCGTGAGGTAATGGTCCTGCGTGATATTGCCGACAGGTTGAGGGGGCGCCAGGAATCGGTAAGAAAGGACCTGGAAGAATCGCAGAGGCAGTTTCTTCTCGGCAAAAAACTGGGAAAGGACTCAGCCGGGCGGCTCTCCCGGCATCGCCAGGACCAGGTGCGGGTTTCGGAAGGATTGCTCGACCTGTCCGGGGACCTTGGGCGTCTGCTCGCCAAGATGAAGATCAACAAGGTGGGTGAACAGAAGTGGAAGGACTGGCTCACCGGGCTGGAGAAAGAACTGAACGAGATCTCGAAGCTCAGGTCTGACCGGATTGCGGGTGAACTGGATGAGCTTCGTTCGCTGGTGCAGGAATCGGACCAGGACCCGGCCAGCCTTGGCAGGATTGTCGGTTCGCAGCTGGAGGTAGAGAGGGACCTCGAGTCCATTGTTGTACGAATGAGCGAATTCGGTGACCTGCGTGGCCTGATCCAGTTGATGAGGGAGATCAAGCGCCGCCAGGAAGGGCTGCGGGACAATACGAGAAATCTTCTCGGGGGCAGTGAGGGGGAAGCGGAGGAAGAAGAATGAGGACTGGGATGCCTTCGTGGTTACAGTCGGTTAAGATGAAGTCTATCATGCCAAACCGGTTATTTCTTTACAGAGCCAGTTTCATCTGTTTCCTGGCCTTGTGTTCAACTGCCGCTTCGGAGGCTCTCGGGCAACCGCGGCAGGCTTCCGACCAGGAACTCTCGCGGGAACAGGAACAGATTCGTGCCATCGTCATCAAGCTTGCCAATGACATGGAGAAGGTGGCTGCAAAGCTGGAAGCCAGTGAGCCCCAGGATGCTGAGCGCCTGAGAGAGGCTGCCCGCCAGATCAGGAACCAGCGGCTGCCCGACACCCTTTCCCAGATTGAGGGAATGCTCTCGAACAAGCAGTTTATCGAGGCTGTTTCGAGCCAGAACGATGCGATCAAGGTGATCGATGGAATTCTCTCCGTTCTGGAGGCCAGCCAGTTCAGCGAGGACCGTACCAGTGAGCAATTGGAGCAGCTGAAAAACGACCGCCGCATCGCCGGAGAGCTCAAGCAGCAGCAGCAGCGCCTGCTGGATGAGACGAGGAAGTTTCTCGATACGAAACAGAACTCAGCCCGTTTACAGGATCTCCAGGAGATGATCAGGAAGGCATTGGAGATGCAGAAGGGGATCCTGGATGGAAAAGCGGTCGATAAAATCGACCCCGCGGGGGAGAAGCTTGACCGGGAGGCGATTGAGAGTGCTATCGAAGAGGCCCGGTCCCTGCAGAAATTACAGGAACGGGTTAACCAGGGAATAGAGGGATTGCCCAGCGGCGAGGAGTCGCAAAAGGATCAGCAGGCGATCGCGGATGCGAAAAAAATTCTTGAAGAGCTCGATGGTCTTATCAGGCAGGCCCGGGGACTGAACGGGGATTTGCGGGACCTCGGCTCCAGGGTTGAGGAGCAGAAGCAATTGGCCGCAACTGCAAAAGCAGGGAGCCCCGCGGCAGGTAAGGACAGCCCCGGGAAGACCGGCAAAGAAGGCGGGCAGGAGAAGCCGCTGCGCGGCGGTGAAAACCAGCCAGGGAAAGAAGCCGGCAAGGACTCACCCGGAAAAGACAGCCCGGAGAAAACCGGACAGGACCCTGTTGGCGGGCAGCAGGGCAAACCGCCGGAAAAAGAGCCGGGGAAAAAGAACGGGCCGGAGATCCGCAAGGGTGTCAGTGAGCTGGAGATGGCACGGGCCTCCCGGGAAATCTCCCGTTTGAAAACGGAATTGGAGAGCCGTACGGCGGATCTCCAGGGAAAACTTCAGCGCCTCGCAGCGCAGTCAGAGGATGCCGAGTTGCCAGGGGAGGCGAAGGAGAATTTCTCGGCAGCTGCACGCAAGAATGGACAGGCCGGCAGGGAAATTCAACAGGGAGACTTCGCCGGGGCGGAAAAGAACCAGGCTTCCGCTGTGGAGGAATTGGAGAAGGCCCGGGAGGCGATCAGCCGCCAGTTGAAGGAGGCAAAGGCCAGGAACGCGCTGCAGACGGCGGGCCTCGAGCAGGAGGAGAGCCGGCTTGCACGCAAGGCCTCCAGCTCTTCAGCCCAGCTGGGCGAGCAGGCTCAGAAGAGTTTTTCCGAATCAGCCAGGGAGGCTCTGAAGAGAGGGGCTTCCCTCTTTCAGAAAGCATCGCAGGCGATGAGGCAGGCCCAGGAGTCACTCAGCGAGGCGGGCAGGGAACAGGCAGAGCAGTCCGGACGGGAAGCAGGGGCTGCTCTCGAGCAGGCAAGGAAAGAACTGCAAAAGGCAAAGGAGGGCCTGGCGAAACGTACAGAGGAGCAGAAACGCCGTGACCTTACCAGGAAGCTGTCTCGTAAAACGGACGAGGCCGCGGATGAGGCCGACCGGCTGGAACGGAAGCTCCGGCGTAAGGATGAGCAACAGCCCGGACGTCTCGAGGAAATATCCAGGTCCCTCGAGCAGGCTGCCCGGAAGATGAGGGAATCGGCCGAGGGGCGGGGGGAGTTGAGCCGTAAGAAGCAGGAAGAAGCCCTTGATCAACTCAAGAAGGCTGAAGATGCCGTCGAGAAGGAGAAGAAAGAAGAGCTGGCCAGGCTCGAGCGGCGCAAGCGCTTTGAAAAAGAGGCCCGGGAGCAGGAAGAACTTTCCCGGCAGACCTCGCAGGCTGCCAGGCAGAGTAAGTCATCCGGCCAGCAACAGCGCTCTCAACAACTGGAGGAAGCCTCCAGGGATATGAAGAAGGCTTCTGAGAACCTGGAGAAAGACAATCCGGAAGAAGCCGAGAAGAACCAGGAGGAAGCCCTGGCGAAACTGGAGCAGCAGGAGGAAGAGCTTCGCAAGGAGGAGGAAAGCCTCGAAGAATTGAAACGTGAGCAGGAGCTTGTCTCGATGATCAACGAGTTGACCGAGGCAAGGGATGCCCAGTTGGAGATTAACACGGGGACGGCCAAGGCCCAGGAAAGCAGGCCCAGCGGGCGCCTGAGTCGCCGCCGGAGGGCTTCGCTGCAACGCCTGCTTGAACCACTCGCGCAGGGCGAAGGCGAGTTGGCGCAGAAGGTAATCTCATTGATCGGGCGCCTTGAAGAAGAATCCTCCAGGGTTTTTAGTTTTATGTTGAACAATGTGAGCGCAGATATGCAGCAGGTCCGGGATCTCCTCCTGGAACTTGAGACGGATTCCTTTACCCAGTTTCTTCAGAAGGAAATCGTTGTCGACCTCGAGAGGATGCTGGATTCCCTGCAGGAACAACTGGACCTGATGAAGCGCCAGCAGCAACAACAGCAACAGCAACAGCAGCAGCAACAGCAGCAGCAGCAGGGAAAGCAGCCCCTGGTGACGATTCTGGGAGAATTGCTGATGCTCAAGAATCTGCAGCTTGAGATCAACCGGCAGACAGGGCAACTTGAAGATTTCCGCCAGAGCAATGATGGCCAGGGTTCAGAGCAATGGACGCGAACTCTTGAGCGCCTCCATCAACGCCAGGGCAATGTCGGGCGCCTGGTTAATGAACTGGTCGAGGATTTCAAAAAAGCCCAGGAGCAGGCCGGTGGAGTTCCGGGAGCCGGGGGGGAGCCCTCGGATGGAAACCCGGAGGGGGTGGAGGAGGAAGAGGCGGAAGCGGGTGAGGATGCAGAGGAGTAGGTGTTTTGAAGGGGTTGCTGACCAGGCAGATCCCTGGTTAACAGGTGTATTTTAGCAGAGGTAGAATTGGACGCACTGCTGTCGTATGAGCATTTCTGGCTGGCGGTATCTCTCGCTTTCATAGCGGCCGGGCTGTTCATCTCTATCTGCCGAAAGGCAACGGAACGGTTTTCCCGCAAAGCCCTGCTGGAGAGATCTGTCGACTGGAGCCAGGAACGCGTTGAGCGTTTTGCCCGCTTCAAGGAAGATTACGAGGGTACCCTGGGAAACCTGGACATCGTTCTGCGATGCGTTATTTCCTGCTGCATGCTGCTCGATGGATTGCCCGAAGATGGTTTTCGACTGAGTGCCGAAACAGCTCTTCTTCTCGGGGGCCCGGTGTTGAAGATCGCTGCGGTGCAGATCCTGGTCCTGGAGTTGCTGGCATCCATCATCGGCAGGCTCTGGCCGGAGGCCTGGCTGGCTCGGTTTTCGAGGCTCATTCGATTCCTGCATTCCTGCTTCGCTCCTGCCCGCTGGCTGCTGGAAGGGGGCCTGCGACCGCTTGCACGGATTTCCGGTCGCAGTTCGCACAGGGACTCTGCCTCGATCCTGGAGGAAGAGCTTCTCTCCAAGGCGGAAGAGGGGGAGCGCGAGGGGTTGCTGGAGTCCGAGGAGATCGACATGATCGAATCGATCATTTCCTTTGGTGACGTTTCGGTTTCAGAGGTCATGACTCCCCGCACCGAGATGATCTGCCTCGACCTGGAAGCCCCCCTTGATTCAAACCTGGAAAAAGCCATCGAATCCGGTCTGTCGAGGATTCCTGTCTATGGTGAGAGCAAAGACAACATCTTGGGTATCCTCTATGTAAAGGATCTTCTGAAGAGCCTGTACAGCAAGAAAGATATCAAGCTCGAATCTATCGTACGCAGTCCCTACCGGGTAAGCGGATTGAAGAAAATTGACGACCTGCTCCAGGAGTTCAAGCAGCACCGTCTTCACATAGCCATTGTGCTCGATGAGCACGGCGGGACAGATGGACTGGTTACGATCGAGGATGTTATTGAGGAAATTGTCGGCGAGATCAGTGATGAGTACGAGCAGCAGGAGGAGCTGGAGCCGATTCAGCGGTTAGGGGAAGGGGTGGTGAGTGTAGATGCCGCGGTACATATCGATGACCTCAACGAGGAACTCGACCTGGGAATCCCTGAGAATGACAACTATGACACCATCGGTGGGTTTGTCTTTTCGAGCATGGGGCGGATCCCACCCATTGGTGATGCGTTTGATCTGAACGGTGTGCATTTTAAGGTGACCAGCGCGGACGACCGGCGTGTCTACCGTCTCGAATTGCATATTTCCGAAGGAGACGGAAGTGTCGCTGCCGATCCGAGATAAGTATCTTTCCCCAGTCGCCAGGCCGGCCGGATTTGTAATCGTGTATCTCAGAGGCTGTACCCAGAGGTGAAACTCAAGACCCTAGCCATTCCTATTCGGTGCGTGGACTACAGCAACACCAGCCAGATTGTATCCCTCTTCAGTCGTGAGGAGGGGCTACTTGAGGGGATTGCAAAGGGTGCTCATAGACCGAAGAACTCATTCCAGGGGCCGTTTGACCTTGCAGCCATCTACGAGCTTGTCTACCTGAAACGGAGAATTCCCGGTCTGTCGATCCTTGCTGAAGCCGAGGTAGTTGATGGCTGGAGGGGGCTACGCACCTGTTGGAAAAGGTACATAGCTGCCAGCCAGTTGCTGGAGTTTCTGCGCGGCGTCATCCTGCCGGCTGATCGTAATCCGGAACTTTTTGATCTTGCTGTGCGAACCCTGACGCTTTTCTCGACTGATTCTGCAGAAAATATTCCCTGGTATATGCTGCATTTTGAAATCCGCGCCCTTCATCTGCTGGGATTCATGGGGGCGGTGGATGCCTGCGCCGTTTGCGGTTTGCCATGGCCCGGGGGGAGTCGCCCCGCCTATTTCAACCCACTGGCAGGAGGGCTTGTCTGCAGGGAGTGTAACGGAAAATCCCAGACAATCCCCGGCGGGTCAATTACCTTGCCGGGTAGCGGGGTTCTGCTGTTGAAGAACCTGGCGCAGCAGCCGGATCCACCCGCATCGAATGGCCTGGAGAAAAAGAATTTCAGGCAGGTGCATTCATGCCTGGCACACAGTTTTACCGCACTGTTGGAACGTCCGCTCAAGATGTTAAGATATCAGGCCAGTTGGCTGTAGCTTTTCCGGCAGCCTCTTTTTGCCGGGTTTTCATGGAGGGATGCAGTAGATGATTTCGACAGGTCGTTTTCTACCAGGCCTGCTTTGCGTTTTGTTGGCGCTGGGGTGTGCTACCTCCCAGATTCCGGAGGTCGATGACAGCCCTAGAATTGAAAACGGGCCAGGGGAGACCAGGTGGACAGCTGAGAGCGGTTGGATCCTCCCTGTGTCGGATGAATGGGGGGCTACCGCGCGGGTGCGCATGGAGGCCCTGAAGGCCTTTGAAGCCGGGGCCTATGCAGATGCGTTGGCGGCTCTCAGGTTTCTTGAAGATTCCACATCAGCAGCCAAGATGCTGGATCTCCGATATTACCTGGGGGAATGTTGCTACCAGTTGGGGCGGTACGAAGATGCTCTCGAATACTACAGGAAGGTCTACCAGACGGATTTTCCATCGCCTGAGTTTATCGACAAGGCCCGCAGGAGGGTCTTTGAAATAGCCCTGGCCTATCTCAAGGAGAGAAAGACCAGGACCATGCTGAAGGTGTTCGAGGTGGCGTCGCCGGATTACGGGATCGATATACTGCTGGACCCGGCCGATGGGCTGGTCACAGAGAACCCCTATCTCTCCTTTGCAGATGATGCGTACATCGAGGTGGCCAATTACTACTTTGACCAGGCGCAGTATGCGGAATCCGTTCTGCTCTACGACACCATCGTGAAGATGTCCGAGAGCGAGTGGAAGGAGTTGGCTGAATACAAGTCTGCGCTGGCGGAGTACCTCCAGGTGCGCGGTGCCGCCTATGATGAAAACAAGCTCCTGCAGGCCCGCAGGCGGTTCAAGAACTATCTTCAGAGCTTCCCCCGCGGTGAATACTGGGAGGAGGTCAGGGGGAAGCTTCGTGAGATCAATGAGTTGGAAGGAGAAAAGAACCTGAAGATCGCCAAGTTCTACCTCAAGGAGAGCGAACTGAGGGCCTGTGATATTTATCTTCGAGTTGTGCTGGATAATTTCCCTAACTCCCTGGCAGCGCGCGAGGCCAGGGAAATACGAAATCAGATCGAAAAGACACAGAACCAGTGACCAGGCATCAATTCGGCATTCTATTCCTGGTGTACGCGGCCTCCCACCTGTTGCAGGGGTGTGGCTACAGGCTTGGGGTTCAGACCCCACCGGGTGTCTACCGGATTGCAGTGCCGACCTTTACGAACCAGACCTTTCCGTTAAGAAGAGATATTGAAACCGAGCTCACGTCCGCCTTGCGTAAAGAGATCCAGGGGCGAACGGGATTGCGCCTGGTAGCTGATGGGCAGTCGGACATGACGGTCTATGGCTGGATTCGGGAATTCAGGGAGAAGGTCCTGGCCGAAGGAGATCTGGAGGATGAGAAGCTGGAGTCGCTGGTCTCCATCCGGATCGACCTCAGGATCGAGGACTATGCCAATAGGACGGTTCGCGAAGAGAGGGTGGTGGAGACCCAACCTCTTTCAGCTTCCCGGGGGGAGAGTATAGATGCGGCGCGAAAACGCGCCATCGACAACCTTGCCGAAAAGATTCTGCTGAAAGTCGAACCCTGGTAGGAGACCGGCAGGAAGAGGGAAATACGGATGGGAATTGAAGACTCTAGCGGACTGGACGGCATTGCAGGCGCTCCAGCTGAATTTGAGCTCGCTATTGCTCGTGGCGGGACCTGGAAGATCGGACCCCGGCCGTCACTGATGGGCATCCTGAATTGTACCCCCGACTCTTTTTCAGACGGAGGCCGGTATGCCGATGCAGCGGCCGCCCTCAGCGAGGCTCTGCAGATGATCCGGGAGGGAGCGGATATAATTGATGTTGGCGGTGAGTCGACCCGGCCGGGAGCGGATCCTGTTTCTGCAGAGGAACAGATGGGGCGGGTTCTTCCCGTTATCAGGGGAATCAGGGAGAGCTCCGATGCGATCCTGTCCATCGACACCAGGGACCCCGAGGTGGGGCGGGCAGCCCTCGAAGCCGGCGCCGACGTGGTCAACGATGTCAGCGCCTGTGAGGATCCCGGGTGGATTCCTGTTCTCAATGAACATCAGTGCCCTGTTATCCTGATGCATATGAGAGGTATACCTTCTGATATGCAGGAACGCACCCGGTACCCCGATGGAGTAATGAACGAGATCTGTGACTTTCTCCAGGGACGGATGGATGAGCTTGAGGCGGGGGGCATTTCCCGGGAGCGTATCGTTCTTGATCCCGGAATAGGCTTTGCCAAGGAGCCCAGGCACAATATTGAGATCATGGATGGGCTTCGGCAGCTGTGCGATCTCGGGCGGCCTGTTCTTTTTGGCGCTTCCCGGAAAATGTTTCTCTCGCGAATGATTGCTGATCCAGGCGATCGTGGGCGGGAACCTGCACAGCGGGATGTGGCGACAGTTGCGGTGAATACGATAGCGACACTTGCAGGGGCCCTGGTCCTGAGGGTGCACAATGTCCCCTATACTCGTGACCTTCTCGATGTTCTCGAGGCGTTGCAGTTGGTATCGCCTGGAACGGCAGCGGCCGGCGTGCTGCAGCGTTCCGATGAGGGAGGTGCCTGAGTGACGGATTTCCTTGAAGGTTTCTGGAACGCGGTGAGCTGGATCAGGCTTGAGTACGTGGTAGAGATCCTGGTGATCTACCTGGTTATTTACGCTTTCCTGCGTTTTATGGAGGGCACAAGGGGCGAGGGAATTCTCAAGGGTATCGCCCTGCTGATGTTGACCTTCCCGATCCTGCTTGCGATTGTCGCTGAGCGCTTTGAACGTTTTGACCGTCTTCTCGTTATCATTCGATTTTTCGGAGCTGCTGCCATCCCCGCGATCGTGATCGTCGTCCAGCCCGAGCTGCGTCGTGCCCTTGTCCGCCTCGGCCAGACGAGACTGTTCGGGCTGTTCCTCAAGCGGGAAACCAAGGGGATCGTTGAAGAGATCGTCCGGGCTGCGTTTCGTATGTCGCGGAGGAAAATCGGCGCCCTGGTTGCCATCGAGAGAGAGGTGGGGCTCAGGAATTACATTGAGCATGGAACCCAGATCGACGCAGTGGTTACAAGTGGCCTTCTTTCTACGATCTTTTTCCCCGGATCCGATCTCCATGATGGGGCGGTCGTTATTCGTGATGGCCGGGTTGCCGCGGCAGGTTGCCTGTTCCCCTTGAGCGACAGCCCGGGGCCTGGCAATATCGCCGGAACAAGGCACCGTGCAGGTCTTGGCCTCAGTGAAGAGACCGATGCGATCATCATTATCGTTTCAGAGGAGACGGGAAACGTGTCTTTCGCCAGCCGGGGCGAGATTGAAAAGGTTGATACCGACCGCCTGCGCGAGTTGCTTGTGCGTCATTTCGTTGAGATCGAGGAGCAGGAGGAAATGGCTGAGATGGAAGAGATGCCGGACAGTGCGGGTTACAAGGGCACCTAGGAATGAAGCTTCAAAAAGTATTTTTAGCTAATTGGCGCAGCAAGATGATCGCACTGTTTTTTTCTGTGAGCATCTGGTTCGTGGCCTACCAGTCCGAGGTGGAAAGGGCCACCCTGAAGTACTGGGTGCGATTCATGCCCGGTGATGAGGATACGATGGCCATTGTTGGAGTCCGCAAGCCACAGCAGAAGGAGAGCTACCTGGCCGAAGGAGGTGAGCATGAGGTGGATGTGACAATTGAGGGGCCGCGGGAACAGGTTGAAGAGCTGAGGGCCGGGGAGGGGAAAAAGGCCGCAGTTGCGATCAGCGTTAAGAAAGAGGATACCTCCCACGAGTTCAAACAGGAAACTTTCGGATTCCCCAAGTCAGGGGTTTCGATCATGAGATTCCAGCCCGAGAAATATTTCATCCAGCAGAGCGAGATAGAGGAGAGGGTCATTCCTGATCTTTCCGGGATTGTCGAGGTCGCCAACCGCAGGCCTGGAGACAAGGTGAACATCAAGGTCGATGGTCCCGCGGCAGGATTGCAGATCCGGGGGCCGAAATCGATCCTGGATGAAGAAAGAGTTACCGTCAAGGTGACGGTTTCGGTGAATTACAAGGGCAGGGTGGATGGACTTTTTGATGTGCGCCTCGTCCCGGATAAACCCAGGGTGAGGCAGACTGTCCAGATCCTGAAGAATTTCAACCTAGAGAGAGGAGAGGAAAAGCACTGGGTTGGATTCCCCGAGCCGGTGAAGATCCAGGTCAATGCAATCCTCGAGGAGAGCCTGGAGAAACACTCGGTTGAGAGGGCACGCCTGCTTTTCCAACTGCCGCTGACACCCGCAGCCTTCAAGGTCAGCTTGAAGGATGTCCCCCTCGGCACAGAGACGATCCCCGTAGCCCTGAAGGGGCCTCGGGAGCAGATCGAGCAGCTCAGGGAGTTGCCTGAGATCACTCTCATCGTTCCTGCTCCTGCCGGACTCGATTTTCAAAAGGGGGGGACCTTCACCTTCCTGGAAGGCGACCTCAGGGTGAAGGGTTTCCATGAGGTGGAGGTTCTTCGCCATGAAAGTCGAAAAGAACGACAGGCAGCTTTCTGGTCCTATGAAATCAGTGTCCCTCTGATAAAGGGCAGTGAAGAGGAATAGGAATTGTTGAGGAGATAGAAGTGAGCATATTCGGAACTGATGGCATCCGTGCCAGGGCGGGAGAGGGGTTGCTGTCAACGGATTCGGTTGAATCAATCGGCCGGTCGCTGGCATCGACGATTCACGACCGTGGGGAATTCCCTCTCGATTTCGGCACGGAGCGAGGGACCGCTGTTTATATCGGACGTGACACGAGGGGGTCGGGGCCTCAATTGCCCGGGCAATTGTCAGAGGCGTTTCTTTCAGCAGGCCTGGATGTTTGTGATCTTGGAATTATGCCGACGCCAGGGATTGCTGAGGCTGCGCGCTCGTCGGAAGAATGCTGCCTGGCAATTGTCCTGTCGGCTTCCCACAACCCTGCCCAGGACAACGGAATCAAGCTCATCTCTGCGGCCGGGTCCAAGGTTTCCGATCAACTTGAAGAGGAAGTTTCCAGGAGATTTCACTCCGGTGTTTCAACCGAATCTCCTCAACGCGGAACCCTGCGGGACATCTCAGGGGATGCGTTTGAACAGTATGTCAATTTTCTCGTTTCCGCTTCGGATGGGGGCCTTGAAGGCAGAAAGGTATTTATAGATGCCGCCAACGGGGCGGCCAGCGCAGTGGCTCCTGAGGTATTCCGCCGTCTCGGGATGGAGGTCCGGTCAATTGGAGATCAGCCGGATGGGAATAACATCAATGACGGCTGCGGCTCTCTTTTCCCCGGGAAACTTTCGGAAGCAGTTCGGGAGTCAGGCTTCGATATAGGTTTCTGTTTAGATGGAGATGCGGACAGGTTAATCCCGATCAGTGCCGGAGGGACGATCTTTGACGGGGATCTCGTTCTTGCTCTCGGCGGGCGTCATTACCAGGCTGCTGGGAAACTGCCTTCCAACGCAGTGGTTGCCACCGTGATGTCCAATATCGGCCTGGAACGTTCTCTCGGAGAATGTGGTATCCAGCTGATAAGAACCTCGGTGGGGGACCGGAATGTATACAGCCAGATGAGAGAAGGTGGGCATCCGGTTGGCGGTGAGCAGTCAGGGCATATTATCTTTATGGATCATTCCTCTACCGGGGATGGCGTTCTCGCCTCGATCCAGCTGCTTGGTTTTCTCCGCGACCAGGGTCTCGATCTCGACAGGGCGGCTGAAATTATGACCAGTTATCCACAGGTTCTGCAGAATGTGAGGGTGCGGGAGCGGGTGCCGCTTGAGGGTGTTGGGGCACTTCAGGAAATCGTCGGAAATGTTGAGGCTCAACTGGGCGAGGAGGGGAGGGTCCTGCTCAGGTATTCGGGTACTGAGCCCTTGCTGCGAGTAATGCTGGAGGGACCCCAACAGCAATTGGTGGAACAACTATGCGAGAAAATATGCGGCGTGATCCGGGATGCGATCGGTGAGCAGTGATCTATTCTCAACTCCAGCGCAAGGTATGGGACTTGTCAGTATCGGTTCAGGGGAGCAGGCATCATTGATGGACCCGTGCGACAGCCCCCCCTATAATGCAACGCCCTGGGTGGTGGGAGAGCCACCAGCACGTTTTCACGGAGACCGGCGATGTTTAACGGATCCTACGTAGCCCTTGTAACGCCGTTTAAAAATGGAGAGATCGATCTCGAAAGGCTTGGCGGCCTGGTGGATTTCCACGTCGAGTCTGGAACCGATGGACTGGTGCCGTGTGGCACCACCGGGGAGTCGGCCACTCTTTCTCACAGCGAACATGAGCTTGTAATCGAGTTCGTTATTCAGCGAGCGGCAGGGAGAGTCCCTGTTCTTGCCGGAACCGGTTCTAATTCTACCAGTGAAGCCATCAGCCTGACCAGGTCGGCCCAGGAAGCCGGTGCGGATGGAGCGCTGGTGATCACTCCGTATTACAATAAGCCGCCCCAGGAAGGCCTCTACAGGCATTTCGCGGCAATAGCCGAAGAGTGCTCCATTCCGATTGTTCTCTACAATGTTCCGGGGCGTACAGGTATTGATCTATTGCCGGAGACCGTTGCCCGGCTTAGTTCTATTGAGAATGTCGTCGCAGTCAAGGAAGCCAGTGGTTCTGTTGATCGAACCGTTGAGATTCTCGCAGAGTGTGACATTACCGTTCTCAGTGGGGATGACTCCCTGACCCTGGCGCTGATGTCAGTAGGTGCGAAGGGTGTTATCTCGGTCGCCGCGAATGTAGTTCCTTCCCGTATGGCGGAGCTCGTACACCTTGCGGCGGCAGGGGACTTTGCGGCTGCTGCCCCGCTTCACCATCAGCTCTATCCGCTGATGAAATCGCTCTTCATCGAGACAAGCCCGATTCCCGTCAAGGCCTGCATGGAGCTGCAGGGGTTGATCGAAGGGGAGCTTCGTCTTCCACTGGTGGAAGCGAGAGAAGAGACTCGCGAGATCTTGCGGGGAATCCTGGCGGGACTTGAGATCAAGGTCTGAGTTCAGGGCGAGACCCCGGTCAGTCTGCTTCCTTTCCCGGGAAGAACAGTTTTCTTTCCAGGTGAGGCTTGTAGTCACTCCAGGTGGCTGAGCCTGGACTTCTTGCCTGTAGGTTGGCAGACATCTCATTTTCGATAGTGTCGAGCGTACCCATCTTGGAATCGAGATTGTCGAGATAATGGAATGCGATCGCTTCGGGGGTCATGGGGCGTTTGAGAGCCCCATATTCCAGCAGCCCATGATGGCTGGCGATGATGTGTTGCAGTTGCAGCAGCAAGTCAGCCGGGAAATCCGGGAGTTTTCCCGCCTTTTCGTTGATCATCAGCAGGCCGATGCCGATGTGGCCGATCAACTGGCCCTCGTCTGTATAGCTGAAGTTCTTCTTGAATGAGAGCTCTCTGCATTTTCCGATGTCGTGAAGAATACAGCCAGCCAGGAGCATGTCCAGGTTGAGCCGGCTGTAGTTGGAGGCAAGATGCCCGGCCAGCTTGCAGAGCGAAAGGATATGTTCGAGGAGCCCTCCGATGAAAGCATGGTGGAGACTCTTTCCAGCGGGGCACCTGCTCAGTGCGAACAGGATCTCATCATCACTGATGAATTCCTGGAGCAGACCCTTGAGATGCACATTACCTAATGACTCGATGATGCCCCTTAATTCAGAGACCATCTCCTCCAGGTCGCGATGACTGGCCGGAAGGAAATCCTCATAGGCAATGTCGCGTGATGGCAGTTTCTCTATTTGATCGACAATAATCTGCCGGTTGTTCTGGTACTCCTCTACCCGTCCATTGACCCGAACGAAATCATCGACGGAGAAGGAAGTGTAGAGAGCCTCATCCGCATCCCATTTGATGGAGCGAAGTGACCCGGTTTTGTCCCGCAGGCTCATCTGGATGAAATA
>JAYGDV010000095.1:0-2868 GCA_046582735.1 Planctomycetota bacterium | reverse complement strand
TGTAGACCTTGAGCGCCTTCCAGACAAAGCGCCCGGTGTTGATCATCGTCCGGCTGGCGACGCAGACCGCGCCGCTCCAGGAGCCCATATTGTAGGCGTGGGTGAAGGTCGTTCCCGAGCTGACGATGCGGTCGAGGTTCGGCGTCTGGATCTCATCGTTGCCGAGGGCGTGGACGGTGTCGTAGCACTGGTCATCGGCAAAAATGAAGAGAAAGTTGGGCTTCGCGGCCGGTTCTGCCATGAGCGACGAACAAAAAACGGTAAAAACCAGCAAAGCAACCAGGGCAGTTACAGCCTGTCGGATCATGTCAATCCTCGCGTTTTTCACTATCCAGGACCGGGATGGTCTCCCGGAGACACCTTGTAAACCACTAACCTATCCCCTCCCGGGGTGTTCCTGCAAGAATCCTCCCCGCAGGCATGCTCCACTCAGGACCATCAGCGGGTATAATCGCGGAAACCCGCACGGGTTGAAAACGAGGAAAAATGGCTCACTACTGTACCGGCGCACGGTTCACCGTGCGTGGGATTCTCATCCTGGCATTGTTCAATTTCCTGGCTGCAGGTCTGTGGCAGGCTGCGCCGGCCCAGCAGACCGACCAACCCCAGGGAATCCGCTCAAAACCCGCCAGCACCCGGGCGCTCACAGGGGTAAAGATCCAGGTCGCTCCCGGAAGGGTGATCGAGAAGGGTACAGTCCTCATCGAGGCGGGCAAGATCCTTGCTGTGGGAGAAAATGTCGAGCTGCCCGCGCATGCAACAAGGATCGACCTCTCC
Organism: Planctomycetota bacterium; assembly: GCA_046582735.1. Lineage (GTDB taxonomy): Bacteria > Planctomycetota > UBA8108 > UBA8108 > UBA8108 > UBA8108. Next base: position 2,091 of record JAYGDV010000095.1, on the reverse strand, counting down.
GGCAGCACGGTCTACCCGGGCTTCTTCGATGGCTACCAGGCCCTTGATCTCGACCGGGAGGAAGGAGACCGGGGCACCGCCTACTGGAATACCGCGATCCGCCCCCAGCTCAACGTGCTCGACTACATCGCGCGCGATGATGAACTCAACGACGCGCTGAGAAAGCAGGGTATCACCGCCCGCCTGGTGGCTCCGAGGGGAGCGATCGTGCAGGGCAGGAGTGTCCTGCTGAGCACCGCCGACCATCCGCCAACTCTCACCGTCCTGCGCGCAGGGGTAAGCCAGCACCTGCGGCTGACCGTCCCTCCTGGAGGAACCCGCGGAAGCTACCCCAACTCCCCCATGGGCTCGGTGGCGCTGGCGCGGCAGGCATTCTACGACGCCGCATGGTACGGCAGGGCCTGGAGCACCTACAAAGCCGACCCCAGCCTGCAGCGGCCTGAAAAAAACGCCGCCCTTGAAGAGCTGAGAGGTTATCCCGGCAGCGGACGGCTCATTATCGCCGACGGAATCAACGACCTCTACAGCCTGCGCGCCGACCGCTTCGCACGAGAGTTCAATCTCAGGCTCGCCCTGCTGGGCTCCGGCCTCGAGTACCGGCGGCTCGAAGAGCTGCGCAGAACCGGCCGCACTGTCATCCTGCCGCTGAAGTTTCCCATGCCGCCAAACGTGGGCACCGCCGAGCTCGCGCTCGAGGCATCCCTGCGTGAGCTGATGCACTGGGATCTCGCCCCCGAGAACCCTGCCCGTCTCTCCCGCAGCGGTGTGCCGATCGCCTTCACCACCCATGGGCTCGAGAGCAGCGGAGATTTCCTCGGGGCTTTAAGAAAAGCCATCTCCAGGGGACTTCCAAAAATCGATGCGCTCAGGGCACTGACCGTAACCCCGGCAGACCTCTTCGGCGTATCGGGCGAGCTCGGAACGATCGAGAAGGGCAAGCTGGCCAGCATCGTCGTGGCCGACGGAGATATCTTCGAGAAGAAAACCCGGATCACCGAGACCTGGGTCGCCGGTGAGCGCTACCGCATTGTGCTGCCACCGCTGGAGGACCTGCGCGGACGATGGGAGCTCAGGGTTTCCCCGGCAAATCCCGGCAGGGTCACGATGGAAATAGCCGGCACCCCGGAAAAGCTCAGCGGCCATCTCGAGCTGCCCGGCAAAACAAAAGACAAGCCCGCGGAAAAGAAGAACAGGAAGAAGAAAAAGAAGAAGGCAGAGGAAAAGGCGAAGGATGACGTGCAGAAAAGCGCCCTGGCCCATCTCGGGCTGAGCGACGCGCGTTTCAGCTGCGTCTTCCCCGCAAAAGCTTTCGGCAGCGAGGGAATCGCCATGCTCTCGGCCGTCCTCCAGCAGGAGAAAGACGGCTCCACCAGCCTGCTTGGAGATGTGACCTGGCCCAATGGCAGGCGCAGCTCGCTGAGGGGAGTCCGTACCCCGAAAAAAGAACCGGAAGAGAAAAAGGACCCCGGCAAGAAGAAGGACCAGAAAAAGAAAGAAGCCTCCCCGGCCGCGAGCTACGCGGTGAACTTCCCTCTCGGCGCCTTCGGGCGTGAAGCCGAGCCCCCACAGCCCGTCTTCACGCCTTCGGCTTCGGCGGCCAGAACGCCTGCCTAGTGTTTCGGAAATTCGAGGTGTAGCAGTTTCCCGTTCCTTGCTTCAATGCATTTCGCCGGATGAGAAACGAGGCTCAATGCGCGTACACACCGAGCCTCGTTCAATACCGCCTAGGTATCGGCCAAAGAATTACGGGGACATGCTACCTGCCGACGGCAAGTGCATGGTAGCCTGGGGCTCGTAGCATGAGAATGCGTTTTCGTCCGTCCCAATGTCGAACGAACTTGCAGGGATACAGAAACCCTGGAACGAGTACATCTGAGACTTCAAGGTTTCGGCGTCATCCCATTTGGCCGGGCCATGATAGCGCACGATGATATGGACCTCAGCGTCCATCGGGTCGGTCACCCCATCTCCCCACAGGACCTGCCCGGGAGCAGCGTCCTTGCCCACGCCGAGACGGGCGCTAAAGTGGCCACTGCGGTCGGGACCGACGATTCCACCGGTCGCCCAGAGAACCGAAACCTCAGCCTCGGG
>JAYGDV010000075.1:0-10272 GCA_046582735.1 Planctomycetota bacterium | reverse complement strand
TTCCAGATGACCTTCGCCATCATCACCCCGGCGCTGGTGATCGGCGCCTTTGTCGAGCGCATGAAATTCCTCGCGGTGATGCTCTTCTCAGCTCTCTGGCTCATCGTGGTCTACCTGCCGATCTGCCACATGCAATGGGGCGGGGGTTGGTTTTCCGAAATGGGAGTCCTGGACTTCGCCGGCGGAATCGTCGTCCACATCACGGCGGGGGTAGCTGCGCTGGTGGCCTGCGTTATGGTCGGCAAGCGCAAGGGCTATCCTGAAACGCCGATGATTCCTCACAACCTGACCTATACGGTCATCGGCGCGGCGATGCTGTGGGTCGGCTGGTTCGGCTTCAACGCCGGAAGTGCCCTGGCCGCCAACGGACAAGCCGCCATGGCGCTGCTGGTTACCCACCTCTCAGCGGCGACAGCAACGCTCACCTGGATGGGCATCGAATGGAAGACCAGCGGTAAACCCAGCGTACTGGGCGCCGCCACCGGAGCGATCGCCGGTCTCGCGGCTGTCACCCCGGCCTCCGGCTTCATCGGCCCCGAAGGTGCCCTGGCGATCGGCTTCATCTCGGGAGCAGCCTGCTATTTCGCCTCCACAGCGGTCAAGAAACGCTTCGCCTACGATGACTCCCTTGACGTGGTGGGAGTCCACGGCGTCGGCGGATTCATCGGAGTGGTCATGGTAGCCTTCTTCGCCCACCCGGACCTCGGCGGTAGAGGTTACGGCGCAGTCTCAGACCTCGTCCCCGGTGTGGCGAAAATTAACCCCAGCCACGGAATGCCCGAACAACTCAAGGCTCAGTTGATCGGCGGCGGTGTCACCATCGTCTACACCCTGGTCGCCTCGATCCTGGTGTTCTGGATCATCGACAAGACCGTCGGCCTGCGTGTCAGTGAAGCGGTTGAGGAACAGGGCCTCGACCTCGCCGAACACGCCGAGACCGGCTACAGTCTCTGATCGTTACTGCCCCGCAACGAGAACCAGTGAAAAAATGGTGGGCGTGCCCAGACTCGAACTGGGAACTTCCACCTTGTAAGGGTGGCACTCTAGCCAATTGAGTTACACGCCCGTCCCATGTGATGCCGTGCATTTTCCACGAAGGGGAGGAAGATCGCAAGCGAACCGGCAAAACCGCGTGGAAAAAGGACTCGATTTTTTTTGCTGAAAAAATGCCTTGAGTAGTTGATACCGAACCAGAGTTAGGCTATACAAACTATAAGTTGGTTCACCTAACTACTCTTTGTCTGATCTCCAACTGAAGTTGAAAGACTCATGGGCTGCGAAAAAGCAAACAAGCACGGCCAACTCCACCCGGGAGCAAACGATGACCAGCGCCGGGTCGAGGTTCGTGTCGAAACCGATGACGATGGACGCCGCCAGGTGATTCTCGAGGATTTCAGCTACGGCCCGGGCATCGGCTGGTATGTCCAGAAAACCATTCGCCTCAACCCCCAGCAGGTCGATGCCCTGATGGGCGCTCTGTGCTGCGCAAAGCAGGAATCACAACGCCCCCAGAACCCTGCCAGGAAGATCCTGCGTGGAGATGCAGCCAAACGGATCGTTCAATTGGCGGATTTCCTCAACTCACCTGTTGAGTAGGGTTACCCGCAAGGCTGCTGACGGCACAGACCTCAGTCGTTGGCGGCGAGGTTGATACTCCTCGTCTTGACCTCGATCTGGCGCATTTCGAGGAACTTCTCGATTTCCCAGACGTCCTTCTGTTCCTGCACGATCTGCTCTTCGAGCATGAACTTGATGGGCTCATCTCCCTCGATGGAGGCGTGAGCGCTGCGGTAGGTCGCAAGGGCTTCCTGCTCCGTTTCGAGGTCCTGCTTGAGCATATCGACGACCGAGGTGGCCTGCTTGATATGGGCAGCCTCTATCGCCGGAACACCACCGAGCGAAACAATCCAGTCGGAGACCAGCTTGGCGTGGCCGCGTGCCTCTTCACTGGATTCATTGAAGAACTCCTCGTAGACGGCCCTGTCGATACCCTGTACCAGGGCACTGTGCTGGCAGTACTGGATCACTGCGGAATATTCGATACTGAGCGCTTTATTCAGAAATTCAATTACCTTGTCCATTTCATCTTCTCCTTGAATCGCTAAATGTAAATATCTGGTTATTTGCCAATCCTGACCGCCCCACCACTACGGAAGAGATTATTCATGCCGGAGCACTCTATTTCAACATAAATTTTACATAAACCCTTGCCATATAATAGTTTGCGTTGTCAAACCCGGGGTCTGCAAGCCAAACCGAGGATCTGCAGGGCAAACTGCCCATAAAAACTCCCAGGAGCCCCTCTAACGGCTCTTAAAAGATTTCAGGAGGGAACCGTAGAGATTGCCTGAAAACTCCCTCCAAAAGCCAATTTCAGGCTCCCAGGGAGTGCTTTACAGCTCTTCGAGACAGGTATCTTCGCAAACTTCACAGTTGTCATGGTCCGGGCAGGTAGCTGTGAAATTATCGAATTTCTTGCGGAACTCGGTAACGGTGGGATCTTCCTGTGAAAGGAGCTGCATCAGGATGAGGAGACGCTGGCTGGCCTCGTGACTGAGAAGGTGCTCAATTTTGCAGGCATCGATTTCAGCGCTGGTATGGCTGATTCCCAGAATCTTGTGGAAAAAATTTGTGACCACCTCCCTGTTGTAAACCACCTGCATGGCAAGCTTCTCGCCATCCTCGGTGAGACAGAGATGATGGCGGTCAACCTCTGAGACCAGGCCCCTTTCCTTGAGATTCTTGATTTGCACAGATGCTGAACCCTTTGTCACCTGGAGATCATCCGCAACGTCCTTGAGAATCGCGTAGCCCTTTTTCTGCCTGAGATCCTGGATCGTGGTGAGATAGTGCGCCACGCTGTGAGTCACCTCCTGCGCGGCGAATTCTTTCCAGACCTCGTTATTCATAGACATCAATTCTTCGCTCCCGATGAGTGAGGAGGCATCATAGCGGCAAATACCCAACGGCTGCCGCCTCGCCCCGAATCAGGATTAGTATAGTTGATTCTAATAAAGAAACAACGGAACACTCCCCCGCAAGAGAAGCCACCAGGGCCCGTTCACTGATCGCGGACCGACCAGCTCCGCAGAAGCTTCACCGCTTCAGCTCTGCGATCGGCGCCCGCCGCGGGATCATAGTTCACCTTCGGGATACCTGCCCGCTTCCTGAGTCCCCCCCACGCCATCTCCCGGATCGCCTGGTCGGAATCCAGCAGGACCCCGACGAGAAACTCATCCCGGCGCGGGTGTTTACTCTGAAGGAGCGTCTTCACCAGGAGCCCCCGTACTTCCTTATCGCTCTCCTCCGAATAGAAATCGAGAAAACGATTCAGCAGCTCAGCACTCCTGATCTCCGAAAGCACTCCGGCTGCTGCGAACCTCTGGGTGTCAGTCGGGCTCTGCAGCATCTCCAGCAGTGCGATGTTGACCTCTCGATTTCCCTCGAAGGCCACCAATCCCTGGGCGGCAATCTCAACCGCCCCCTGGTCCTGGTGCCGCAGGTATTTCAGCAGGTAGCTGACCCCCCTCGGGTCCCTCCATTCAGCAAGGAGGCGTGCGAGGAGTACCTCGCTCCGGTAGCCGACCTGGGAGTCCCTCAGCAGCGCGACAATGACAGCAGCTCCCCGGTCAGGCCCCAGCTTCTTCAGGCGCACCACCGCCTGCTGCTGGCGACTCTTCTCGAAACTCTCGAGATCCCGCAGAACGCTTGAGTTCTCGCGCAACCAGTCTGTCGACGTAAGTTTTTCCTTGGCCGTCGAGCAGCTCCCCAGGAGCAGGCAAGCCAGGACCGCAGCCGCGGGCATCCGCAACAGGGGCAACACTATTCCTCCTCCTCTGTATTGGCCTGCAGCCAGCGAAGCTCGAGATCCTGCAGCTTCCTTGCGCGGCTCTTCAGGCTGACCGACGTTTTGAGGAAGGCCTCGAGGTCCGCCGGCAGGGCGCCTACATCCGGAGCCCCCTCGACATCGTAGCGTTCCTTCATATTGGTTTCGAGGAAGGTCGCGATGCTGTCAAAGGAGAGATTCCCTTTTTCCAGCGCTCCATAGAGCTCGGTATAGGAGCTCTCCTTCAGCTCCCCGGCATCTTTACCAAGCCCGCTGTAGAGGCGGATCAGCTCTTCCCTGAAGATTCCGTGATCCTCAGCCTCACGGCCCCTGCTGCCATCTTTTCTTTCCTGGCGTTCGAGGAAATCTCCAAATGCCCGCAGGCTGTGCCCCGCCGCGCGCCGTACGAGCTCGATATGGGAAGCTTCGAGCTCAACCCTCTCTCCCCGGAAAACCTGCTGCAGGCCGAGGCTCTGGACCCGCTTCACCTTGTCATAGGAGAGGCTGATATTATACGGCGAAGTCGGCAGGACGATCTCCCGGCGCGGCAGGCTGAGCTCGGCAAAACTGATCGTCGGGTTCAGCTCCTTGAGATTCTCGATGCAGATCGCCGCGACCTTGAAAAAGAGAGGCTTGTCTTCATCGGGCCAGTCCTGGACCGTTCCCTCGGGCCACTTGCGCTGCATCCAGCTCAGCTTCGAAAGCTCCCCCTCACCCAGGTAGCCCTGGAGCATCTTGAGCTTCGTTACCAACTGCCTCCGCTTGACGATGTTCAGGAGAGTGAGGTCGACCACGTCTTCCTCGGTGAACTTCTTCCCATCCGGCCCGGCCGCCGGCACACCGTTGATGGGATCAAGTCCGAGGACATCGCCTCCCTTCAGTATGTGGCGGTCGTTGAAGAGGACGCTGTCAAAGGTATCAAAGTGCATACTCTCCTTGGGCGTCGCAGAAGCATCGATGCCCTCCTCGCTGAGAATATGCGGAGTAACTACGATGATGACCTCGCGGCGCTCTTTCTGCGTCACCTTGCGGCGAAACAGATGGCCCAGGTAGGGGATCTCCGAGATGAAGGGGATCTTGTTGACCGTGTCGATCTCCTGCTCCTGGATCAACCCTCCAAGAATAATCGGCCGGTGGTTGTGAGCGACGCACTCGCCGATGTACTGGCGCTTGATGACCTCCGGGATACCCGCCAGGTCGGTCTCAAAGACCCTCTGGCGCCCGACAATCTGGTTATCCATGACCTCCAGCTGCAGGGCGATCCGGTCCTCTTTTCCCCCGGTGATCCTGGGACGGATGTGGAGGGTGATTCCCGAGTAGACGGTACCCACGCTCTGCACCTCGTTGATCAGGTTGCCGTTGACGCTATCACGGGTAACCCCGGTGGAGTTGAAGGTGGGAACATTCCGGCCGAGATGAAGCGCGCTGACGCGGTCATCCAGTGTAAGGATTTTCGGCCGGGCCCTGACCTTGGCTTCTCCCTCGCGAATCAGCATGTGCACAGCTGCCATGAAGCGGCCCTGGATATCCAGGCTGGTGTCATCAAAGAGCAGCTTCAGGCCCTCGTGCATGACATCCGGAACAAATTCGCCTTCTGCCCTGGCGCTTGGAACTCCCGGCTGAATAATTGCCTCACCAGGCAGGGGCAGGCCGACTGACGCCAGGGTATGCCCACCGCCGAACTGGGCCGAATCAATACCGAAATCAGACAGCTTGTTGGCATTCAGCTCGATCAGTTGCACCTCGATCATGATGCGCCGGGCAGGAACATCGATGGTCTCGAGGAAGGCCCGGATCTTGGTGATATCCTCCTCCGTGCCAACTGCCATCATCCCCCCGCGCGCTTCGGTGGATGAGGTCTTGTCAAAGCTCATCACCAGCGAACCGTTGTTGGTACTGCCGCCGTAACCCTCGGGCATGGTGATCGCATCCTTGCGGGGCATGTCGTAGACAAACGGAACCCTTGGAGCGGAAGAAATCGGCGAGTTCGTCTTGCCGCTGCCCTTCTCGATGTACATCTCGGTCTTGCGTGTCAGGGTGCGCTGCTTATCTCCCTGTTTCCAGGTAAGGGCATCGTCGGCAGGAGTCAGCTGCCAGACATTGCAGAGCCCGGCCATCAGCAGCGCATCCATCGCCAGGCGGGCATCCACGTACTTCGGTCTCAGGATCTCGCGCTTGAGGTCAAGATCAAGTTGGTCGTAGCGCTCAAGCATATCGACGATCTTGAGCGAAAGAGGATCCGTCGCCACGTCGGTTTCCCCGAAGATCACCACGGAGTTCTTCTTGCCATCCACCTTGGAGAGATGTCCCTTCTGGATCCAATCCGGACGGACACTCTCTACAAAGCTGATCGCCTCGGTAGCTCCCTTGTGAAAGAGAGTCTTGAAGGTGATGTAGCCCTGCGGCTTTAGAGGCGGCGCAGGTTCTGGAGCTGGCTCCGCCTTGGCTACAGCAGGCACTGCCGCCGCGGCAGGTTCGGCCTTGGCCGCAGCCGGGACCGGCGCCGGGGCCGGCACAGGAGCAGGCTCTCCGCCGCGCAAAACAGGTTCTTCCTTTTTTTCTTCCGCAGCGGGCGGTGGCGCTTCAGCTGCAACAGGGGCTTCGGCGACCGCAGGAGGATCGGCAACCGCCGGGGGTACATCTGCTGGAGCACCGGCCGGAAGATCCTTCCTGGCCTCTTTCAGAAGCTCCAGCGCATCCAGGACATCCTTGCTGACCTGCTCGGGAGCCTCCGCTGGCGGCGGGTCATCTCCCGGTTCCGGGGACTCTTCCTCTGCGACAAGCCCCGCTTCCCCTTCCGCAGTGGTACCTGGAGCTTCGACCCCGGCTTCTGCAGCCGGGCGGGCCCGGTCACTCTTCAGTTGCTCAAGAAGTTCGATGGCGCGCCCGTCTTTTAATGCAGGAGGTTCCTGCACCTGCTTGTCAGTCACCGCCAGCGGCTCTTCCGTGGCAACAGCCGGCGCCGCTGCTGTTTCGACTACCGGATTCTCTTCCACAACCGCCAATTCCGAATCCCCGGGGGCAGCCTCCTGCGTTGTACGAACCGGCCCGGTCCCCTCTTCTACAGGATTCTCTTTCTCCAGGGGGGCCGCCGGTTCAACTGCGGACAAGCCTGCAGCGGAGTCTCCATCAGCTTCATTCCTGGGTGTCTCTGTGGGCAGCTCGGTGGTTTTACAGCTCACTATGATTCCGCCAGCAATCATGCTGAGCAGAAACAGCGCGTTCAACCAGCCCGGAAAAACGGTTCCCCTGGTTTTCATTCTTAGCTCCTTGGCTCTCTTCATTTCCTGTTACTTTCCCCCGCGGCGCGGATCAATCTGTCTACCTGTTTACAATCAACGGTCTCCAACGAAAACGAAGGCCGCCCACTGGCGCGGATACCTGTATTTTCCCTTCAACATGGCAAGCTTCGCCTGCCGCAATGCATCAACCCGGTCTCTTCCATTTCGAATCCACTGCTCATAAAAAAGCTTCATTAATTCTGCCGTTGCCTCGTCCTCCACCTTCCAGAGACTGACCAGCAGAGCCCCTGCTCCACAGTGGAGAAAGGCAGTGGTGAGCCCGACAGGATCATCACCCCCCTGGATTTCGTTGCGGCCGGTCTCGCAGCCCGAAAGGGTCACCAGCCTGTTACCCTTAAGGTCGAGAGAATAGATCTCCCATGCCCTCAGCATCCCATCTGTTGAGGCAGCTCCCCCGGCAGTCGCCTTTCCTCCCGGTGCGAGGACCAACGTCGATTCCCACGGCCGGGTCGGGTAGAACTCGCCGTGGCAGGCAAAATGAATGACATCCTGCCCCCTCGCACGGACTGCGATTTCGCTCTCCCTCGCCTGGCTCCCTCCAAGGACGACACATTCCCGGAAGCCGGGCGCGAAAGCAGTGACTTCCTTCAGAGCAGCCGGCAGCGGCGCCTTATTGGGTTTCCCATCCCTGTCGTAATCGGTGTCCGGATCCGCCAGGGCCAGCAGCTTGAGAGGACGACTACTATCGGCAGGCCCACCGCCGCGTGCCGAATTCAGGCGGAGGTACCGCAGCAGGCTGGCACTCGGCAGGTAGGAGATTGTCCACCTCTCGACCTGGAAACCATCCGGCCCCAGAAGCGTTTCAAAAGGCAGGCGATGCAGCGCCCCGTGCGGAACAATCAGCACCCGCTGCTTGCCGACCTGCCCGGCAATGGGTTCCAGCAACTCCTTGTAAAGTCTCCTTGAGAGCTCCGGGTCGGAAGCAGAGCCGGCGACGTAGCGCTTGACCAGTTCCCCCAGGGCCACAGGGCCTATCTTCAATTCCTGCACGCTTACCTTTGCATCCTGGACAAGGAACACCACAAGCTGGTCCCCGAGGGAAAAGAACTCCAGCAGCGCAGTGTCGCCATCCAGCTCAGAGGTAATCTCCTTGATGGTTGCCGGAGCCCCATCCACCAGCAAGCCCAGCAGAGGGCGACTGGCCGCCAAGGACTTGATCCTCTTCTTGACCGCGACCATCCTGAGACGCAGAGCATCGAAGTCCTCCCGCTTGCCATTGATGCCGAGAACCTTCAATTCCCGGCCTCTCCTGGCGGAATCTTCCCGGCCATTGAGCGAGACGTACTGCTGGTAGAGCTCGCTGCTGCCTGGATCAGCAAGAGTGACAAATCTCCATCCCAGTGATTCGACCAGGGCACGGGCGCGTGAGCGCTCGACAAACTCCAGGGCACGGGCAGGCCTGCCCCGGCTGATTTCACGGCGGACCAGGTAGCGGTAGAGATCCAGCTTGTCGGTCATGAACCCGGCCTTCGATTCCGCATCCAGGATCCTGGAGCGGTAAGAGTCGACCAGCCTGGCTGCTTCAGAGAGGCTGGCATCCGCTTCGGCAGACTTGCCACGCGCATCCGCAATCCGGGCCAGGTACCAGTGGCACCGCCACTCTGTTTCGAACTGACCGGTCTCCGACGCCCTCTTGAGCGCCCAGCTTGTAAACTTCTCAGCGCTTTCGTGCCTGCCGGATTCTGCATAGAGCTCACCGAGGTTGGAGGCGGCAATAGCCGAGAGGTGATGAACCCCCGCCTCGGAGCCCTGGCGCATCGCAGTGTCCTGCAGGCTGATGGCTTCGCGGTAAAGAGCCTCACGCTCTGTCCCGGCAAGACCGGCCGCCTTCCTGCGCAGAACGTTCGCCCGGTGGATCGAATTTACCAGTGACAACTCGAGTGCCCCGGGCAAGCTGGAGTTCTCCGGAGCTTTCAATTCCCTTTCGACTGCTGCGAATACCCGGCTGGCCTGTTCGAGGCGCTGCGGATCGCTCCGTGCCCGCTCATACAGCGCCCCACCCATCAGAATCCGTGCCTTGATCCTGACGGAAGCAGATGCAGAGGGACTGCGCACCAGCGCCCTGGCTTTCTCTCCTGCAGCCAGGGGCTGTCCGAGCGCAAGGAGCGTGGTCGCAAGGTTGAGATCCAGCCGTGCGACGAAGGCCTCTGTACCGTTCATGCCCGCCGCAAGCGCCCTGGACTGTTTCAATAAATACAGGGCCCCCTCGTAATCTCCAAGACGCTCACAGGCTATGGCCGACCTTGCTGAAACAGCAGCGGCGAGCCAGTCGTACTGGAAGCTGTCCTCCTGCCCGGTGACCAGGAGTTTTTTCACCAGCGCGTATTCCCCAAGCTCCATAGCCGGCAGGGATGCCATCACCGCCAGCAGGGTCCGTTCTCTTGCCGGCAGCTCGCAGGCCGAGAGCAGGCGCGCAAGCCCTCCCGCCAGGAGAACCAGGTCTGCACGGGAACCGACCGGCAGGCGCGCGAGGGATGTCCGCGGCCTCGGCGGCTGCTCAGCCTTACCCCCGAGTGAAGTAATCTTCCTGTTGAGCCCCGCAACCTTCTGGCTGTAACCGAGGAATTCGCCCGCCCGGGCAATAAGGCCGAGATGGAGCAGCCGGGAATCGCGATCGAGGCTCTCGATGAGACCGGCATGGAGCAGGGAGTTATCCCAGGCTCCCTTGAAATCACGCAGCAGGAACAGGAGCCGGCTCACCCCGGCGGCAGCCTCGGCGGCAGGCTCCGGCTTCGACTCGAGAATCTTGAGGGCACCACGGAAGCGGACGTCCGCCTTGTGCTGCAGGAGATCTCCTCGAATCCTGTGGAGAACCGCAAGGGCCTCGCAGATCAGCGGAACATCACGAGCCTCCGCATCCACCTGGAGGGGATAGCGGTGGCGGGCAAGGGAGAGGATCCTGATGATCTCCCCCAGTTCAGCACCATCGATTTTCCCTGGTGTCCCGGTAACCAGGACAGAGATCCTCGGAGGGCCGCCTCCGCCCGCAGCCAACACGCTGAATTCCTTGGAATCCAGCATGCTGACCGCCAGGTTGCGGCGACGAGCCCTCGAGGTCTGCTTCAAGCTCGGCTCGGCGAGTTTTTCAGCCAGACTCTGAATCTCTGACCAGCAGTCGGCAGATTTGCCGTAGGCCTCGGTTGC
>JAYGDV010000049.1:0-2122 GCA_046582735.1 Planctomycetota bacterium | reverse complement strand
AAGACCAGGTGCCCGGTCAGGGCGGCCTTGACGGCGATCTCAACGGTCTCCTGGTCGCGAATCTCTCCTATCAGGATCGTATCCGGATCCTGGCGCAGGATGGACCGCAAGGCGGCGGCAAAGGTAAGGCCCTGCTTGGTGTTGACCTGGACCTGGTTCACTCCCTCGAGCGTGTACTCGATGGGGTCCTCTACCGTGACGATATTATCTTCAACATTCAGCACCTCGCGAATCGCCGAATAGAGAGTCGTCGACTTACCGCTGCCGGTCGGACCGGTGACGAGGATCATTCCGTAAGGACGCGCAATCGCATCGTAGATATTATCCAGCGCCTTCTTTTCAAAGCCAAGGTCCGCCAGTCCCAGCCCCAGGCTGCCCGAGTCGAGAATCCTCATCACAACCTTCTCGCCTATAGCCAGGGGAAGGGTTGATACCCGGAAATCGATCTTGCGGCCCTCCATGGTGATCTGGAACTTACCGTCCTGTGGCTGGCGGCGCTCGGCTATGTCCAGCCCGCACATGATCTTGATGCGACTCACCAGGGCATTCTGCATTCTCTTGGGCGGCCGGATGCTCTCGTGAAGAACTCCATCGACCCGGTAGCGAACCCTTACGTCGTTGTCCAGGGGCTCGATGTGGATATCGCTGGCCTTCTCCTTGATGCCCTGCACGATGATGAGATTGACCAGCTTGACCACGGGTGCCTGCCCGGATTCCTCCGCCAGCAACCCCAGGTCCGCCGCCCTTGCATCATCGAGGGCCTTGTCGCTGACCTCGACCTCCTCAGCGTTCATATCCTCAAGGATGTCATCGACCATTTGCTGGCCGCGATTATAAACCTCAGGGATCGCCTTGCGAATCGAGGGCTCGGTCGACAAAACCGGCCTGATCTCACAAGCCGTGACGATCCGGATATCATCAAGCTGGAGAATATCGAAAGGATTTGAAACCGCCAGGGTAAGTACATTGGCGACGCGGGAAACCGGGACCACTCCGTAATAGGAGGCCAGGTTCTCCGGAAGAATATCCACCACGCTCTTCTCCGGACGGATCTTGAAGACGTCGACAGCCGGGAACCTCGTCTCCTCGCTGAGGATCTCCAGGAGATCGGCCTCGCTCAGCAGCTCACTGTCGAGCAGGACGCTGGTGAGGGAGCTGGACTCCTTCTCTGCTGTCTCCATGTACCCTGCCAGCGCGTCTTCGCTGACCAGCTTCCTGCGCGAGAGGACATTTCCCAGCCGCTTGTCAAATTTACTCCTGGTCATTTCACACCCCGGATCCAATCTCGTTACTATCAGACACAGACTCCACCGCTCTTGTTGTACAGACGCTCAACCTCATCGGGAGACGCCGAATATCTCATGGCATCCTTGAAGGAAATCCGCCCCTTCTTGCAATGCTCCAGCAGGCTCTGGTTCATCGTCCTCATGCCCAGCCTCCCCCCGGTCTGGACAACCGACTCGAGCTGGTGAACCTTGTCCTCACGGACCAGCGCCCTCATGGCAGCCGTAGCCATCATCACCTCAGCCGCAAGCACCCGGCCCTTTCCAGTTGCCCTGGGCACCAGCTGCTGGCAGAAAACAGCCTCGAGGGTAAAAGACATCTGGGTCCTGATCTGCGCCTGCTGGTGAGCCGGGAATACATCGATCACCCTGTTGACCGTCTGGACCACCGAGTTGGTATGCAGGGTGGCAAAGGTCAGGTGACCCGTCTCGGCGATGGTCAGGGCGGCGGAAATGGTTTCCTGGTCGCGAATCTCTCCGACCATGATGACATCGGGATCCTGTCTCAGCGCTGTCCGCAGCGCATTGCGGAACCCGTGGGTATCGGAGCCGACCTCGCGCTGGTTAACAAGGCACCCCTTGTTGGTATGGATGAACTCGATCGGGTCCTCGATCGTCATGATATGTTCATTCCTGGAGGAGTTGATGTAGTCGACCATCGAAGACAGGGTCGTCGACTTGCCGCTGCCGGTTGCGCCGGTAACGAGAACAAGCCCCTTCCTGAGGTTGCAGATTTTCTCACAGGCCTCGGGCGGGAGCCCCAACTCAGTAAACGGAATCGTCTCCCTTGGAATGACCCGCAGGACGGCGCCCACTGCATCGCGCTGCAGGAATACATT
>JAYGDV010000030.1:0-5907 GCA_046582735.1 Planctomycetota bacterium | reverse complement strand
GACATGAAGATCTTACGCGCCAGGCCGCCGGCCTCAAGCCTGGCCAGTCCGGCCTGCTCGCCCTTGACTGGAACAACGGCAACCGGAGCATTCTTGCAGATCCCCGGCTCAGCGGTCTGCTGCTTGGCCAGACCCTCCGGACCACCACGTGGGAAATCTACCGAGCCCTCCTCGAGTCCGCAGCCTTCGGCGCCCGGACGATTATCGAACAGATTCGCTCCAGCGGGGTGGCCGTCGATGAGATTGTCGTCTGCGGAGGAATCGCCGAAAAAAACCCTCTCCTACTGCAGATCTACGCAGATGTACTCGGAATGCCCCTGGGCCTCTCCGCCTCCGACCAGACCTGCGCCCTCGGAGCAGCCATCTTCGCCGCAGTGGCTGCCGGTGGCGAAGCCGGAGGCTACGATTCCGTGGAGGAAGCCCAGCATGCCATGACTGCAATCAAGGACGGCAGCTGCCGGCCGGGGAGCGAAGGAGAAAAGGCCTATGACGAGCTTTACAGGCTCTACAGGCAGCTCCACGATGCCTTTGGCGGAGTCAACAGGGCGGCTGACCTTGGCGGCATCATGAAGGAGCTATCCCTGCTGCGAGACCGCGCAGGACAGGTTCCGGACTGACCCACTGGCCCTCGAACCAGTCCTCAACCCTGTTCTGCTGCTACGAAAGCCGGGAGAATTGCCGATCGGAGCGGGAAGTGGTAATCTCATGGCACTCTTCACTCTAAGAGCGGCCATACAAACAGTCCAATGTAGAGAGCAGACACCTGATGAGCAGCGATATTCAAAGCCGCGACCATTCTGCCGACCACTACTACCGCAGCGCCCCGCAAAACAAGGCCGCGCAGGGAAGAGCTTTCCAGCTGCTGCGGGGACTTTCCCTGGTTACGGGGGCCATAGCAACCCTGGCGCTCTCCTTCTTCTACCTCTCACCCACTCAGGGCGAGGCAAAAGAAGAAGCAGATTTCCCACAGCTTTTCAGGTCGATCGAAAGCAGGCTCAAGAAAAGCTACATCGACCTTGGCCGAATCGACCCCCAGCCCCTGCTGCGCAAGGCCTTCACTGCTATCGAGTTTTCCGCGGATGATATCTATATCGAAGATTCCGACCCCGGGAATCCATATATTCCCGTCCACATCGGCGACAAGACCAGCGTATTCACTCTCAAGGACAATATGTCCCGGGGCGAGAGCGTTGAGCTGATCGAGAAGGTGTTCTCCTTCCTCTCTAACTACTACAGCGGTGAGAAGTCTTTAAACGACATCCGGTACTCCGCAGCCAACAACTACCTGTCGGGAATCGACCCACATACCCTCGTTTTTACTCCCCAGCGTTACGAGGAGTTTGCAGTACAGATCCAGGGAGAGATCTTCGGAGTGGGAATGCTGGTAGGGACCGACGATACCGGCAAGCTGCAGGTCAAGCAGGTCCTGAAAAACACTCCCGCGCAGAAAGCGGGATTCAAGCGTAACGACATCATCTCCAAGATCAACGATGAGTCGACCGTCAACATGACGGTCCAGGAGGCTGTACAGAAGATCAGGGGCAAGAGGAATACGGAGATCACCCTCACCGTCAAGCGCAAGGGTGGAAAGGACAACAAGGAGATCGAGACGATCCCCATCCCCGTCAAGCGAGACCGGGTGGAAATCAAGAGTGTCGAATCCAAGCTGCTGAAGGACTGGAACCTCGAGGGCAAAGGGCCCTGGAAGGGGGGTGTGGGTTACGTCCATGCCACCAATTTCGACCGCAACACCTACAAGAGCCTGCGCTCGAACCTGAACCAGCTGCGGGAAGACAATGGAGGCAAACCCCTTGCCGGCCTCATTCTCGACCTGCGCAATAACTCCGGTGGCCTCCTGAGCCAGGCAATCAGCATGGCAGATGCGTTCCTTTCCCGGGGAGATGTCGTCGCCCAGGCCTATAAAGGCAAGGAGCCTGTCTACCGGACAGCCAAGCCCAGCGGTACCGAGCGCCCCTACCCGCTGATCCTCCTTGCAGATGAGGCCTCCGCCTCGGCGGCGGAAATCGTCATCGGGGCCCTGCAGAAGAACAACCGTGCAATCGTGATCGGAACCCGGACCTTCGGCAAAGGATCCGTTCAGCAGTTACAGCGGCTTCCCAACGGATCCCAGCTCAAGATAACCGTCAGTGAATACCTGCTTCCGGGCAAGATCTCCATCCAGGAGACAGGGGTCGTGCCTGATATCCTTGCGGAGCCTGCGATCCTCAACGATGACTTCAAGGACCTCTTCCCCAACGAGAGCATCATGACAGAGCGGGACTACGAGTCTCACCTGGTGTCTAAATACAAGGTGGAGGAGGAGCCCCGATTCTCACTCAAGTACCTTGCAGGCGAGCCCGAGGAAGAGGAGGAAGATGCCACCGAAAGGGAACGATTCATTACCGGCGATCTGCGTCCTGAAAAGGATCCGCTGGTCCAGATGGCTCTCAAGATCCTCGAATCTGCAAACAAGCCTTTTGACCCTGCCGTTGTCCTGAAAGAGAAGAAAAAGTCGTTCCAGAACCTCTCTGCTGTTTTCTACGATAAGATCGTGGAGAAGCTCTCCGGTTTAGGAATCGACTGGGCCCCTCCTCCTCCAGGGAGTGAAGCGCCCGCCGCGCCCAGACTGGCCCTGGAGATCGAACACGAGTTCAAAAGTGAGCCCTCCTCCGACAAGGAAGACCCCGTACCCATGAACATGCTCGTGGTAACGGCCACGGTGACCAACCAGGGCAAATCAGCGGTCTACCGCCTGAAAGGAATCAGCCAGTCTGACTACCCCCTGATGAGAGAGAAGGAATTCCTCTTCGGTAAGGTTGAGCCTGGCAAGAAGGTGTCTAGGCAGGTAAAAATTCGCCTGCCATACTTCCCCAGGGCCCAGAGCAACCTCTTTTCTCTCGACCTCTCCACCGCCAGCCAGAAGATCGACTCGACGGCTGCTGCGATCATAGAGATCAAGGGGCGCCAGAGGCCTGCCTTCTCCTACAATGCAACCCTCGCCAACGCGGCGGGAAAAAAACTCGTTCGCCTCGAAGAAAACGCTTCTGCAAACCTCAGGCTGCGGATCACCAATTCCGGCAAAGGTACGGCCCACAAGGGAATCGCCGTCCTGAGAAACAAATCGGGGAAGAGGGTCTTCCTCGAGAAGGGACGAGTTGAATTCCTCGAGCTCAAGGCCGGGAAATCGACCGACATCCAGTTTGATTTCAAGACCGTGGTGGATGAGGACACCGGCAAGAACGCGGCTGATTACCAATTCGAGCTGACGATCTACGATGCCTACTCTTCAGGAGTCCTGAAACAGAGCCTCTCGATCTCCCCTTCCGGCGAGGAAGGAAAAGATTTCCCCAATGGCAGGGAACTCTCAGCCCCCGGAATCCGGCTTTCCCTGTTCGAACGGAAATCCAGGAAGAAGGTCCTGGTGACCAGGGAGAAGGAGGTTGAATTGAAGGCCACCGTCAGCTCCGATTCCGATGAGTTCAGCAGCTGGGCTACGAACCAGTCTCTCACCCAGAGGTACACGCCCCCTGACAAGATCTTCTACGACCGCTCCCGGGGTAAAAACAGTCTCGAGTTCACCACCCGTGTGCAATTGCGCGAGGGACTCAACCTCGTGAGCGTATACGCGAAATCGCCGGAAGGGATCGAATCCTACCGCAGCGTGGTCATCCGCAAGGAGGACTGAGGAGCTTCAGTATTCGCAAGGAAGACTGAGAAGCTTCAGTTTTGCCTTCTGTTTCTCGATGCGAGCCTGGTTATCGCTCACAGTCGCCTCGAGCGATTTGCGATCCTTCTGCAGCTTTGCGAGCTTCTCTTTGGCGGCCTTTTCCCTCTCCGAAACCCCTTCTTCCCCATCATCGGAGTCCCCCTCTTCCCAGCGAATGTTCTCATCGAGGGAAAGGAGCCTGGTCTTCAGGAATTCGAGGTGAAGTATTTCCAATGCCAGGTTTTTCTTCAGCCGGATACAGTTCGAATCCACTTCCCAGCTTCCATTGCGATCGGTTCGCAAGGACAATTCATCCGAAAAGCATTTCCCCAGGACCAAGCGGGCGGCAAGGATCTCCTCGGATGTTTCAAACCGCCGCTTCTCTTCACCCATCAACTTGAGCAGGTAGGCATCCTTGGAAGGATCGAGGCTGCTCTCGCGCTTGTGGATCTCCTGCAGCTGGTAACCCGTAAATTGCCGGACGCGGTGGAGCTCGGTGGTGTGAATGTGCAGGGAAATTTCTTCTCCATATATCCTGTTACGGGAGAGATGGGTTTCATATTTGGCAACATCAACCTCTGTAGTCAACCCCGGATAGAACTTCCGTTCCGCCATCTCCAGGACCATAGCATAAGCTTCCTTGTCTGCCTCATTCGGCTCCTGGCTGCGCAGCCATTCAAGGCGGAATTCCTCCTGCTCCCGGTAGAGGAGGAAATACTCCTGCTGGATCCTGGAGCAGTACCATTGCCCGAGCGCCTGCAGCATTCCTCCCCTGGTAGCGAAATCTTTACGGCATTCTTCGGGCAATTGGGAAAGATCGAGAGCGATCAGCAAGGCGATCTCCGCAAGAATTTCCTCATAGGACTTTTTGAGCGCATCGATGCCGGCGGCAACCGGCTCGAGACTCTCATAGAGCTTCAACCTGTCATCGAGCCCCCTGGCAGCGACAATCGAGCGCGAATACCGGAGCAACTCAACCTCCGACCTGACGCGCCGGAAGATTAATTCAGCCGGCGTGCGCGACTCGATGAGCTCCGGAAGGTCCTGCACCATCGCCGTATTGATCAGGGGTGGGAAGCTCCAGGGCTGCAGCGCCCTGCAGGGGCGGTATCCCGGAGCACCGGACTGGCCGTTGAGGGTCGTCGGATGGGACAGCAGGCTGAAGACTGCCTGCTCGCGCTGGGTCGCTCCCAGGGTTATCTCGGCTACCCTCGAAACACCCCGGAAACTTTTCCCATCGGGCCCTGTTACCGGGCCCGCACTGAAAGAAAAGCCCCGCACAAAGGAAGCGAACGCGGTTTCACCATCGGTCAGCATCGCCTCGGCCGGCAGCTCGATCTTCTTTCCCTTGTGGCTCCAGCGCACGAGGACCAGCACCCGGTCACCCTGGTTGCGAAGAAAATCTCCCGGCGAGGTTCCATTCCAGTAGGACGTCGACCTGCAGCCGATTTCCTGCAGAGCAGAAAGAATCCTGCTGCCGGTCGCATCGAATTCGACAACGGTCTCATGAGTCGGCCCCATGTTGTGGCAGGCAAACACCTCGATCTGGCGGGTGGGATTAACGAAGCGGCAGGGAACCCTGACCTCAGCCTTGTCCTTGTCGACCACAACGGCTCGATTGGCTTTCTCATCGGCAAGACGGGCTGCCTCTTCCGCGGCATTCGGCTCTGCAGGGGCAGGAGACTTTTCAGCCGGCACCTTCTCCTCCTGTGCCACAGGGGGCTTACCAGCAGGAACATCTTCTGCCCCGGGTTCCTCTGCGGTTTCCTCAGCGGGAGAACCGGGAGCCGCGGCAGCCTCTTGCGGCACAACCGCCGGGCTGTCTCCTTTCGCAGGAGCCTGTTCTTCCCCCACCTCCTCCACTGCGCCCCCGGCGGGTTGGGCCGCTGCTGAAGAAGCTGCTTCAGCCTCTACCTCACCAGCCTTCTGTGAAACCGCTGAAGGGGCCTCAGGCGCGCAGGCCGGCGCAAAGAGAAGCATGCACAGATAAAAAACTCCGAATAAACGCCACGAATTCATATGAAATTTTCCCTGGAGACTTAGCAGGTATCCGCTGCGCATTGTACGAAAGACGCCTGCATCTTGCACGACCGGGCAGAATCGTCTGGAAAGTTTTTGACTTTTACCCCCCTGAGCGATTATTCACTAGGTTCTACATTACAAATGATTGTCGCGGGGTAGAGCAGTCTGGTAGCTCGTCG
>JAYGDV010000015.1:0-4485 GCA_046582735.1 Planctomycetota bacterium | reverse complement strand
ATGATGGACATCAAGAAAGAGCAGAACTTTTTTGAAGGCCGTGTGACCGACTATCAGAAATCGCAGGCGTTGGATCCTGTTGATGATGACCAGCTGTGAGAGAGGTTCGCTCCTGGACCGGCCAGGAGGTAGAGGTGAGAGAGAAAGAATATGAGCTACAGAAATTCGTCCCTGCAACAGGACATTCTTCTACAGCGGTACGTGGATGAACCTGAAGATGCACGTCAGGGGTTCAACTGGGCGGAGGCCCTCGGAGAAGATGACTTTTCCAATTCAAGCGAGGTAAGACTTTCGACTCCCCAGGGGGAGAAGGAGCTTCTTTTCACCGAGGTTGCCGAGGCGATCGGCAAGGCCCTCACCAGCTTGATTCGCGTTAAGAGTGAGACCGAGAAAAGTGAGGCGAAGGTCTTTACGGCCGAGAACCGTGAATTCGTAGCGCGGATTACGCGTGAGGTCGCGGGGCATCTCGAGAAGCTGATCGAGTCAGGGGAGGCGGGAAGGTTGTCGATCCAGGACCTCAACCTGCAGATCGAAAAATCCCTTGTTGAGAACAGCGCCTATGATGTGGCCAGGAGCTTCGTTTTTCACAATGCGAGCCAGTTTTCCGGCGGCCGGCCCGAGGTAAAGACCTTACGGGTGATCCGGCGTAATACCCATGTGGTGCCCTGGAATTCGGACAAGATAGAGGTCGCGGTGCGTAAGGCGTTCCTTTCGCTGCAGATGGATTCTGCTCCTGCGGTTGAAGTTGCTGATAAGGTTTCCGAGGTGGTCACATCCACCGGCCAGTCCTTCACGCACATCGAGGAAGTGCAGGATATGGTGCAGGAGGCCCTGATGGAATTGGGGCACTACAAGGTTGCCGAGGCCTACATACTCTACAGGGCAGAGCGTGCGCTCATGCGCCAGCGGGAGCGTGAGGATGAAGAGACAGGCGCCGGGGAAGATGCCGATACCCAGACTTCCATGGTGGTTGTCGAGCGCGAGGATGGCTCTACGTTCCTGTGGGATGGAGCAGATCTCATAGCCCGTGTCCGTTTTGCCCTGATCGACCTGGACCTCTGCCTCAGCGAGGAGGAGATCATCCAGGAATTGAGACGGTCGATGTTCGATGGGATCACCCAGGATGACCTCAGGATGACGATCATCCTCAATGCCAAGGCCTTGATCGAGAAAGATGCAGATTTCGCCTGTTTCTCCGGCAGGATCCTCTGCAGCTATATCTACGAGGAGGTGCTGGGCTGGGATGTCGTGGCGGACGGAATCGGGGCTTTAAAGGAGTTCCATCAGCGTTACCTTCCGACTTATATCGAGAAGGGTATCGCACTGGGCCGCCTGTCGCCGGAATTGAGGAAATACGATCTCAAGAAATTGAGCAAGATCCTCGATCCGTCTGCCGACCTGTACTTCGATTACCTCGGGATCCAGACGCTCTACGACCGCTACCTGTTGATTGATAAGACCAAGGGGCCAGGTACCCGTATCGAGACACCCCAGATTTTCTGGCTGCGGGTTTCCATGGGGCTCTGCCTGAACGAAGGCGATCAAAAGGAAGCCCGGGTTGCCGGTCTCTACGATCTCTACAAGAGCCGCCGGTTCTGTTCCTCTACCCCGACGTTGTTCAACTCCGGGACGTTGCACTCCCAGCTCTCCTCCTGCTATCTCTACTGGGTAGATGACTCTATCGAGAGCATCATGCAGAGGGGAATCGCGGAGAATGCCTATCTCTCTAAATGGGCCGGTGGGCTCGGTGGAAGCTGGACATCTGTGCGGGGAACCGGGAGCCATATTGCCGGTACCAACGGAGAGAGCCAGGGAGTTATCCCCTTTCTCAAGCTGCACAACGACCAGCTGGTCGCGGTGAACCAGGGCGGCAAGCGCAGGGGGTCAGGTTGTGCGTACATCGAGTGCTGGCACAATGACCTCTTCGAGTTCCTCGAACTGCGCCGCAACACCGGTGATGACCGCCGCCGTACCCATGACATGAATACGGCGAACTGGATTCCCGACCTGTTCATGAAGCGAATGGAAGCCCGCGAAGACTGGACTCTTTTCCGTAGCAGCGAGGTGCCGGAACTGCACGATCTCTACGGCAGGAAGTTCGAAGCGAAATACATCCAGTACGAGGAGATGGCTGAGAGGGGCGAGATCAAGGGAGAGAAGTTCCCTGCCATCGAGGTCTGGAAAAAGATGCTCCAGATGCTGTTTGAAACCGGCCATCCCTGGATCACCTTCAAGGATGCGTGCAATATCCGCAGTCCCCAGGACCATTGCGGAGTGATCCACAGCTCGAACCTCTGTACAGAGATCACCCTGAATACGGGCAAGGATGAGACGGCGGTCTGTAATCTCGGTTCGGTTGTCCTTGACAACCACCTGGACGAAAACGGTGAGCTCGATCAGGACAAGCTGAAGGAGACGGTGAGGATTGCCGTTCGGGCCCTGGATAATGTCATCGACCTGAATTTCTATCCGACGGTCCCTGCCCAGACAGCAAATCTCCGCCACCGGCCTGTGGGCCTGGGGGTCATGGGGCTGCAGAACGCCTTGTATCAGAAAGGCATCGCCTTTGATGCCCAGGAAGCGATTGAGTTCAACGATGAGTTCATGGAATCTATCGCCTACTACGCTTATGAAGCCTCCAGCGACCTGGCTGCCGAGCGTGGCAGCTATTCGACCTTTGAGAACTCGAAGTGGTCTCGTGGCATTCTGCCGCAGGACAGTATCGACCTGCTTGAGGAGGAGAGGGGAATCCCGGTGGATGTTCCCAGGGGAAGCCGGAAGAACTGGGATTTCCTCAGAGAGAAGATCCTCCAGCAGGGAATGCGAAACAGCAACGTCCTGGCGATTGCCCCGACCGCTACGATCAGTAATATCATGGGAAGCTCTCCCTGTATCGAGCCGCACTACAAGAACCTGTTCGTCAAGAGCAACCTGTCCGGGGATTTCATTGTCCTCAACAAGCACCTCGTCAGGGACCTGAAGAAGGAGGGACTCTGGAACCAGGAGATGATCGACAAGCTCAAGTATTTCGATGGAGAGCTCGAGGACATCTCTACCATTCCGGATCGGCTCAAGGCCCTGTACAAGACGGCTTTCAGTGTTCCCTACAGCGCATTGATCGCTGCTGCGGCTCGCCGTCAGAAATGGATTGATCAGTCGCAATCACTGAACCTCTTCCTGGCCACTCCGGACCTCAAGGCCCTTTCCCATATGTACAGGGATGCCTGGCGTTCGGGGCTGAAGACCACCTATTACCTGCGCACCACCGCGGCGACCAATATCGAGAAAGCCACGGTCTCGGTGAAGAAAGAGGTAATGGATGTGGTGAAGGGCCAGTACACCGAGGAGGAGAAGCAGGCCTGCTCGATCGAGGCGATGCAGGACGGGGATGAATGCGAAGCCTGCCAGTAGCCTTAGAGGCAGGCTCTTCAGCTTTCCCCGGGATGACTCCGTGATTGCAGCTCCTGCAGCATGGCGAGGATGTTTTTGCGGGAAAAACGCCTCGGATTGTTTCCCAGGCGCTCAGCATTCACCCCCTCGGCAAGGACCTCGATATCTTCCGGGGTCTTTACGCCCAGGGTGAAGATGGAGGGAGACAGTCCGGCCGATTTGATAAGGCTGTCAATTTTTCGTCGGCCAGCCTCGATGTCGTCCGCGCCGAGCAGCTCGAGGATTTCCCTGATCCTTGCCCGTACATGGCCAGGGCCCCTGGGGTCAAGGCAGTCTTCCGGTCCGGCCCCGTAGTTGTAGGCCATAACAGCCCCAAGTGTAACGGCGACCGCCTGGCCGTGGGGAACCTGCAGTTTCGAGGTCAGCGTATAGGAAAGGGCGTGGCAGGCGGTTGTCCTGGAGATATTGATGGCCTTTCCAGCGAGGTGTGCCGCCTCGCTCATACCGTCACGGTCTTCCCTCGTCGGGTTCAGGGCTGCGTTTGCCAGGTGCCTGGCTGCCAGGGTGATAGCGCGGCGAGAGTAACCGGCCGATTCTTCATTCGAACCGACCGCCCACAGCGACTCGACGGCCTGGCAGAAAGCATCCAGTCCACTGCAGGCTGTCCACAGTGGCGGGAGACTGTCGGTAAGCGCAGGGTCAACCACGCTGTAGCGCGGCAGGAGCTTTTCATGGGTGACTGAGTATTTGGCCCCGTCCCGGTAGGCAACCGCAAAGTGGGTGGCCTCACTGCCCGAGCCGGCAGTGGTGGGGATGGCGACCACCGGGGGGACCGGCTCGACAGGGTCTGCCGAGCCCAGCAGAAGGTCCTCGGGTGCTGAATGCTGAAGCGCGAAGAGGCTGACCAGCTTGGCAATATCGATGCTGCTCCCTCCCCCGACGGCGAGGATCAGATCGCATGGTCCCTGCCTGAATGCCTCCACGGCATCCATGATGTCCGACCATTTCGGGTTGGAGCTGAAGGTGTCGAACGAAACAAGCTTCCGGTCCGCTGCGGCCTGCTTAACCAGCCTTGCGGCTCCGGATTCGTCAAAG
>JAYGDV010000544.1:0-2521 GCA_046582735.1 Planctomycetota bacterium | reverse complement strand
TCCAGATCGCAGTGGTTTCGCGCTGGTTGGTAATTCCAATGGCGGCGATCGACCCGGCCTCGACGCTGCCGGCCTCGAGGGCTTCGCAGACCGAGTCACGAACGCTCTGGAAGATTTCATCGAGATCGTGTTCCACCTCCCCGGGAGAAGGGAAGTGCTGGGGGAACTCGCGTGAGGCCTCAGCCAGCACCTGCAGGGAACCGTCAAGGAGGAGAGCTTTCGTCCCGGTTGTTCCCTGGTCGATAGCCAGGATAACTTCTTTTTCGCTTCTGCTCATCTCGGCACTCCGGTTTTCAGGGTTGTCCGGTTGGAAAGAGGATGCCCGAGCTCTCTGAGCGCAGCTCAGCCAGTCTGATCACGTAGGATCGGGCTCCCTGGCGGGTGGTCAGTTTCTTGAACACGACGGGAAAGCCCCAGTGGTCATCGAATTCAGCCTTGAGGATGGTGCTGCTCTTTTCTTCTGCATCGCTGGCCAGGTTCAATTCGCGTTCCATCGTCCTGAAGAGTCCTTCGATGGTATAGGAGTCTTCTTTTCCCGTACGCGCCAGTCCGTTGTAAGACTGGGACAGGATCTTTCCGTCCCTCACGCTCACAGCTGCGCTGGATTCATCCTGGCGGTCCACCTTGATCCGGATGGAGATGTCGTAGTCCCCGAGGCCTTTCGCGCTCCAGAGCGCCCTCTTTGCCTGCAGGATTTCGAGATCGAGTTTCGGAGTCCGGTCAGCCAGGAGAAGGAAGGCGAGGACTCCCACCAGGAGGCACAGAACCGTCACCGGCACGATGATCTTTACTGAGGAGTTGGCTGTATTCTTTACGCCGCCAGGATCTGGCATAAGCTCACCTTGAACGCCACCCCGGGCAGATCACTTGCCGTTTCCGGTTTTATCGGGCGGGGTTCCCTTTTTCTGGAAATGCTTTACGAAAAGTTCCCCAATGGTCTTCTGGATGGCCACCTGGTCGGGGTAGCCGGTGACCTGGAGATACGCCACCTTGCCGAGGGGATCGGTAATCACGACTCCATGGTTGTGCAGGTAGAGTGTTGTCTCCCGCTCCTTGGGCAGGGGCGCTCCATCAGGGAAGTGGGCAATGCCGGCGGGGAAAGGTGGTTTTTCCGCGGTATAGAGCTTGACGGCATTTGAAAGGCATTCCTTGCTGCCGCCTTTGTTCAGTTGCGTGTCGCTCTGGTAGATCCCTGCGAACGCCAGCGGCAGGGCGTCACCGGCTGCCTTGGTGCGTGCAAACAGCTGGGAGAGAAAGTTGATCCGGTTTCTCCTGCAGCCGATGCAGTCATCGTAGGCAACCAGCAGGCCGATTTTTCCTTTGAAGGCGGCGAGGGGCTCCTTCCTGAGCTCGAACATAGCCGTTTTGGAATTCCACCAGAGAGTTTCCGGGAGCACGCCAAGGGGTTTTCCCACATACTTTTCCCGCAGACGATCCTGGATCATCTGCATGGTTTTTTTAAAGCTCTTGATCTTCCCCTTGAGCTTGATTTTATTACCGCCGCGGTTGAGCAGGAAGCGGATCGTGGCGCCGATATTCTCTTTGCGCAGCTCTGCGACGAACCGATCACGGTTGGGTATCAGGAAGTCGTTCAGGGCGATGATCTCATCGCCTTCTTTCAGGCCCATATCATTACCTGCCGAGCCCGGATAGACGTAGACGACGCGAAGGCCGCTATCTTTCTTTGTCTTATCGATGGCCTCGGTAAAGACACCGAGGAAAGCGAAATCCCTGGTCTGGGCGCGGGTGACCGCGGTGCAGAAGAAGATCAGGATTACTGAGAAGAAGAGAGAGCGGGCCGTGAGCGACATCTTGGTTTCTGCCCTTTTCGGTTCAAATGTTGGTGTGAATCACCTTTGCGTGGGCCGTTTCGTTTTCGGCCACCATAGAATTGTACAGGAGGCGTTATTTTTTCGCAGTACTTCCTGCCGGACTTCAACTGCCGAGGTTGACCTTTCGGCCCCCCGAGCGTACCGAACGTTCTTCTGCTTTACAGACGGCGAGGGAATCGGCCGCACCGGCGGCCTTTAGAAGAGGGGCGACTTTTCCTGATTTCACCGAATCAACCGCTGTCTGCAATTCCCGGGCAAAACCATCGACCGGCTTGATCACGAGCTTGCGGGCCTCCCTGCCCGCAGTGGTATAAAGCAGCGGCTGTGGTGCGGTGGAAGAGTTGAAGTGTACGGTACCTTTTTCGAAATAGGCATCGTAGCCGTGTTCGAAGTCGAGCCCGGGAGCATTCAGCCAGCCACCTTCAGAGCTCAGCAGGGGGCCCTTTGCCTTGTGGTGGTAGGTCGTCCGGATGAAGTTCACGCCTTTTTTATCCACCAGCCCGGTGGAGGAAACGGCAGCCGGCTTGCCCGCGAGGTGAACGATAAAATCCGTATCGTGGATATGAAGGTCGATCACCATCCCGCCTGACTTTTTGGGGTCGGAAAACCAGCTGGAATCCCCCCAGTCGGGCATGGCGATGATGCGCCTCATGTGAAGAGCGAGGAGTTTTCCCCAGCGCTTGTTTTTT
>JAYGDV010000444.1:0-1590 GCA_046582735.1 Planctomycetota bacterium | reverse complement strand
CAGTTCATCGGTAGAATCCGGCGCTACGGCCCTTGGAATATCCGAGTTCTACAGGGAGTTCCAGGCCATGGGGCAGGGGGCCCTGAGGAAAGGCGAGCTGCAGAAAGCGTCGACTACCCAGCGCAGCCGGATCATCGAGAGCCTCCAGACCCAGTCCGGCTTGCTTGGTATTTACTCAACCACCGCGGCCCACAACCTCCAGCCCGCAGGGCGGCGCGCCTACTACGCCGCCATGGCTGCGGCCGGAGAAAAAGACCTGGAGGACATTTCAGAAGAAATCTATCGCTGGGAGAACGCCCTGGTCGTCCTGGTCGGAGACCGCGGTGTGATCGATAAGGCTCTCGAGGACCTCAAGAAGAACGGGCGGGCCAGCGGAGGCGAGCCCCTGGAGGGCTTCCGCCTCCCCGGGGCGGAATATTTCAATCGTGAGGGCCTGCCCGAAGCCGCCGCCGGCGGCGGGAAAGAATAGTCCGCGAGGAGGCGCTCATGCAGAAGAATCCTCTCGCAAGTCCTGCGCAGGACTCCGCCGCCCTGCGCGATTTCACCGAACACTTCCGGCTCGAACAGGGAGCCCCGCAGGAGCTTCTCGTTGAAAACGTCGCCTCGGCTTTCGCCTCGCTCCCCTACGAAAACCTGACCAAGATTTTGAAACACGACCGGGAGGGAGGGGTGGCCAGGAGAGGGCCGGGGGAGGTGATCCGCGATCACATTCGCCTCGGCAGCGGCGGCACCTGCTTCTCCCTGACTGCCGCGCTTCTGCACGTTCTGCGAGGGTTTGGACTGCGAGCCGAGCCCATTCTAGCTGACCGCCGCTACGGAGAAAATACCCACTGCGCGCTGCTGGTCTGGCTCAACGACAAGCCCCACCTGCTTGACCCGGGCTATCTCATCCTCAAGCCTCTCCCCTTACCGGGCAATGAAGACCTCGAGCAACTGGTGCCGACCGCCTTCAATGAGCTCATCCTGCGCCACCGGGAGCAGGGTTCGAAGATTGAGCTCCACACCCGGCAGCAGGGGGCCTTAAACCACCGGCTGACCTTCAAGCCGGAACCTGCCGAGGAGCACGCGTTTCTTGATGCCTGGAACGCCTCCTTCGGATGGGAAATGATGCGCTATCCGCTGCTGACCCGGGTCTGCGGCAGCGACCAGCTCTACCTCCAGGGAACCCGCTTTCAGCGCCGTTCTCGCGAGCAGGTGGCGCGGTCCGAGCTCTCCACCGCAGAAGACATCTCCCGCAACTTCGGGCTGGAAGAGAGCCTGGTGAAAAAAGCTCTGGCCGCCTTTTCCCGGCGTGGAGAACACCATGACTGAAAACCATCCAGTCGAGCCGGTCAAGCTGCTGGTGGCGGCTCTCTGTTCAGGCCCGGAGGCCCTCGAGAAAAGCCTCGAGGGGTTGCGTGCCTGCCGGGGAGAAATCGACTGCCGGGGTGCCGCACACCCCTTCAACTTGACCGATTACTACCAGGAAGAGATGGGGGAAGAGCTCGATCGCACCATGATCTCGTTTCAACTGCTCGCTTCTCCTGGCGAGCTGGTGAACCTCAAGCACGAATGCGTCGAGCTGGAGAGGGCGCTTGCCGATGAGGCGGG
>JAYGDV010000356.1:0-3468 GCA_046582735.1 Planctomycetota bacterium | reverse complement strand
GTTCTTGAGATTGTATTTCAGCGTGTCAACATCTCCGTGTTCATGGGGAATGTAGATGCTCACGTCCCGGGTCATCAACTCGGGCACCTTTTCTACCGGGATGATCCGGTCCACCCCGAATCCCTTACCGGTAGCCCTGGTGTAGATTCGTCCAACAGCAAGGACGATCCTGTCCTCCTGGAGAAGCCCGCCGTACTGATCATAGAGCTTCTGGTTGATGAAGAGTTCCGTTGAGTTGTCCATATCCTCCACGGCAGCTATCCAGAATGGTTTTCCCGTTCTGCGAGCGACCCTCTTGTCGAGCTTGGTAATGAGCACGCCGAGGCAGACCTCTGCGCCCTCTGCGATTTCGAGGTGATTCTCAACGGTGGAGTTTGTGTAGTTTTTGAGGAGAGACCACCACTTTTTGAGTGGGTGTCCACTGAGGTAGAAGCCCAGGCTCTCCTTCTCGAGCGAGAGTTTTTCGGCTTCGTTCCATTCCTCAACAGGGGGATAGGAGATATCAGGCTCGGAGCCGGGCTCGCCGTCTGGGGATCCATCGGCCGTTTCGGGGGCATCGAAAATAAAGACCATCTGCCCCTGCTCCTTGTCTTTGCGGGCAGTCGCACCCCGTTTGAGGGCTGTTGAGACAACCTCCATGAGTTGCGAACGTTTCTTTTTGAAGCAGTCGAAGGCACCACTCTTGATCAATTGCTCCAGAGCAGATTTGTTGATGGAGTTGCCGGCCACCCGTTCGCAAAGATCGAAGATGGATTTGAACAGTCCCTCTTCCCTTGCAGCTATGATTCCATCGACCACCTTGGCGCCGAGTCCCTTGATAGCCTCGAGTCCGTACCAGATCTTGTTTTCGACAACGGTGAACCCTTTTTTACAGGTATTGATGTCCGGTGCCATGAACTCGATACCCATGCGCCGGCACTCTTCGAGGTTCTCCACGATCTTGTCGGTGTTGCCCATTTCACAGGTCATCACAGAGGCCATGAATTCAGCCGGGTAGTTCGCCTTCAGGTAGGCTGTCTGGTAGCTGAGAATCGCGTAGGCGGCGGAGTGCGACTTGTTGAAACCATATCCGGCAAATTGCTCAATCTGGTGGAAGATCTTCTTGGCCAGGTCCCTGGGGACGTTGTTGGCTACGGAACCCTCGATAAACTGGTCTGTGAACTCCGCCATGAGCTCCTTCTTTTTCTTTCCCATCGCCCGCCGCAGGGTGTCGGCCTCGCTGAGATTGAAGTTCGCCATCTTGTTCGCTACGCGCATGACCTGTTCCTGGTAGAGGATGACGCCATTGGTCTCTTTCAGGATGGGTTCGAGGATGGGGTGCTCAGGCGTCCATTTTTCCTTGCCATGTTTGCGGTCAACGTAGTTGTCGATCATGCCACCCTCGATGGGGCCGGGCCGGTAAAGGGCGATCAGGGCGATGATGTCTTCAAACCTGTCAGGCTTGAGGTCCTGAAGGATGCGCCTCATCCCCTTCGACTCAAGCTGGAAAACTGCGGTGGACTCACCCTTGCAGAGCAGGTCGAAGGTCGCCGGGTCATCGAGGGGGACATCGTCTATCGTGATCTCCTCGTTTCGCGTTTTCTTGATTTCCTTCACACAGCGGTCAATGATGGTCAGGGTTCTCAGACCGAGGAAATCCATCTTCAGCATGCCAATATTTTCGAGGTCGTCCATGGACCACTGGCTCACCATCTCCACCTCATTCTTGTCAGCTTTCTTGCTGCCCTTCTTGTTCCTGTAGAGAGGGACAAGGTCGATGAGCGGGGCATCTCCGATGACGACACCTGCGGCATGGGTTGATTGATGGCGGTTGAGGCCTTCGAGTTTTATGGCAATGTCAAAGAGCTCCCTGATTCGTCCATCCTTCTTCTTCAGGGCCATCAACTCTTTGTCATCCTTGAGGCTCTTGGCGAGCTTGATGCCGGGGACCGAGGGGATTTTCTTGGCGATCGCGTCGACCTCGGACAGCGGTATGTTCAGGGCTCGACCGACATCCCGGATAACGGCCCGGGCTGCCATGGTGCCGAAGGTGATGATCTGGCTGACCCGGTCTTCTCCGTATTTTTCCCGGACATATTCGATGACCTTTTCCCTGCCCTCCATGCAGAAATCGATATCAATATCAGGCATGGATATCCTGTCGACATTGAGGAATCTCTCGAACAGCAAGTCGTAACGCAATGGGTCGATATTGGTGATACCCAGGGCGTAGGAGACAATACTGCCGGCGGCGGATCCACGGCCGGGACCTACCGGGATGCTATTTTCCCTCGCGAAGCGGACAAAATCCCACACGATGAGGAAGTAGCTCACGAATCCCATCTTCTTGATGATGCCGATCTCTTCTTCGAGCCGGTCTTTCACCTCGGTGTTCTCATCGAAATCGGGATAACGCTTGCGGCACCCTTCTTCGCAGAGCCTCAGGAAATAGATTTCTTCGTCCTGTTCCTTCTCTTCAGGAGCGATATGGAAGGGGGGCAGGTGTGTCTTGGTGAAATCCAACTCGAGATTACACATCTCGGCAACCCGAACCGTGTTGTCGAGGGCATCGGGGAAGTCGGCAAAGCGGCTGTACATCTCCTCCTTCTTACGGAAGAAAAACTCGTCCGTGTCCATCCGCAGGCGATCGTCATCATCCATCGTCTTGCCGGTGTTGATGCAGAGGTGGATTTCCTGGGCCCTTGAATCGTCCTGGTTCAGGTAGTGGACATCGTTGGTGGCGATCAGGGGGATGTCGTATTCTTTCGCCAGTGGCGGGATCTTCTCGAGAATCTTCTGCTGTTCAGGAAGCCCGTGATCCTGGATCTCCAGGAAGAAACAGCCGGGATCGAAGATCCCGTTGTATTCCTCGATCTCTTTCCTGAGGTCCTCCTCGCTGCCCATGAGGGCGATTCTGTTGATCGGGCTCGACAGGCAGGCGCTGGAGCCGACGAGGCCTTTGGAATACTGGCCGAGGATTTCTTTGTCGATTCGGGGCTTGTAGTAGAAGCCCTCCTTGTAGCCGAGGGATGAGAGCTTCATGAGGTTGTGATATCCCTCGAGGTCACGGGCCAGGAGGAGGAAATGAAAATAGGCGCCATATTCGCCTCTCTTCTGCTCGGTTCTTGCCCCCGGCGCTACGTAGGCCTCCATGCCGATGATCGGTTTGATCTTCTCCGCCTTGCAGGCGCGGTAGAACTGGAGGGCGCCGAACATGTTGCCATGGTCGGTCAACGCCAGGGAATGCATGTCGCAGTCCTTGGCGGCCTTGACCAGTTTCTTTATCGTGACAGCTCCATCGAGGAGGCTGAAGTCGCTGTGTACATGGAGATGAACAAAGTCTTTGGACATATCAGGAGATGATTATTCACTCTTTCGGTAATGGAGCCGGCTCCCTCGTTGCCGCAAAGCCGGAAATTCACCATGGGCGGATACTCTCGTACCAGACGAAATAACCAAAGATCGGCCGTTAATTCCACGAAATATTTT
>JAYGDV010000333.1:0-1950 GCA_046582735.1 Planctomycetota bacterium | reverse complement strand
TCTTCCTCGGCGGCGTCATCAGGCTCGGGCTCTGCGCCTTCTTCCTCGGCGGCGTCATCAGGCTCGGGCTCTGCGGCTTCTTCTCCCGCCTCAGGCTCGGTTGCCTCTTCTTTTGAGGTTCTTTCTGTTGGCTGTAGGTCTTTTTTCGGCATGAGGATGGAGATCACGAGGCTCAAGATAACCGAGGCGGAAAAGACATAGATGCCGTAATGAAGTTGCGCGCCCATTCCCGGGAGCTCTTTGATAAACAGCATGATCAGGGCAAGCAGGAACACCTCGGCCATTGAAAATTTCCCGAAGCGCTCGACCCCACCAAGAAAGCTTCTCGCGCGGCTTTTGCCGGCGGGGCCGCTGACTGACAGCCAGAAAAAGCCCAGCTTGGTGACCGGGAAGAGAATCGAAAAAACTATGAGTCCCGTACCTATAAGCCAGTCCTTCTTGATGATCAATCCGATCGTGCCGATTACTGAGTAGGTTTTTGGGGCAAGTTTTTCAGGGTAAAGGTGTTCAATCACCCAGGACAATTCACCCGTAAATTCTCCGATCTCAGGGGTGATGGTGATCGTCGGAGCGGTTATGCCGACCCCGAGAGTGACCGATGAAAGGAGGATGAGTAGCTTGAGGAGCTGGAGCTTCATGGGCTCTGTCATCTCATCTTCCGGACGATGTCCTCCATGGGCTGGTCTTTTAATACCAGCCGGATGAGAAGCCGCTTGATGGCGTTTTGCTCTGTCTTCTCGTCGTAGCGGATGTCGTTAACGCCCTCGTGCAGGCTCATGATATCAAGTTCGACAGTCCCTGCGGGATCATTGGGGGTCAGGGAGTCGACGTCTTCAACCTCGATCCGAAGTTTTCCTTCCTTCGAGGCGCGCAGCTTTCCGGCATTGAGCTTGTCTTCGCCAAGGAGCTTGTCGAGGGCGCCTTCCCGAAGGCCTGACCATTCGCCAATCAGGCTGTCTTCCTTCTTTTCGCTTGTATGGATGGTGACATCCTGCCAGGCGAGCCTGTAGCGGATGTCGGGAGCGTCACCTGAATCCCAGGTGCCCCCTTCGGGGTTGGTCGGGTAGAGCTCGATCTCCGAGAGGAATACGTAATAGACACTGTCGGCCTTCATGCCACCACCCGGCGAGGCGCTGTCTTTGGCGGGACTTCCATTACCGGTGAGCCACAGCCATGCAAAGGCGACGGTTGCGACAACAAGGAGCGGAACCAGGAAGGCGGTCCAGCTTGCGGGGGCCGCCGGTTTTTGCGGTTTTTCTTCAGATGTCATCGGCTGGTTGTCCGCATCAGGGGGCCAGGAGTTCTGTTGTCATTCGCTGGTACTCTTTGCGCAGCATCTCGTTGCGGAATTCCCGCAGGGGAGGGATCTGCAGTTGCATGAGAGTTTCGAAGTTCTGCCGCCCGGTTTTCATCAGGCGCGAGACATCGCTGCTGAGCTTGACAGTCTTGTAGGTGTTCAGCGCGGTCGAGAGGCTCTTTTTGACATGCTTATTCTCTTCCCTGATCAGGTCCGCGTTGCTCAGCAGGTACTCGGTATAGAGCTTGGCGGCGCGCTGGGTCAACTGGTTGGACTCGATGTTACTGCGCAGGATCTCTTCGTTCCCGGCTTCCTTGCGAATCAGGTCCAGGGCCTGGCTGACATTCTTTTCAGCTTCCTTGCTGTATTTCAGCAGCCGTGGGATGTGTTCCTTGTCGATTTCGGAGATGAAGCGTTGTTGCATCCTGTCCATGATCTTCACTAACACCACATGCATCCCGTAGTAGCGCTTGGCGATATCAAGGGCTTCTCCGCTTTGTTCAGTCAGGCTCTGGAGCTGCGCGGTCAGGTGGCGAATATTGTCAAAAAGGGCGATCATGGTAACGAAGTCGTCTCCGGAAACCGATGAAAGCAGTGATTCGAGAGCATCCCGGTCAACTTCGAGGTTAAGCGCCTTGAGTTCCTTGACGATC
>JAYGDV010000304.1:0-16373 GCA_046582735.1 Planctomycetota bacterium | reverse complement strand
ATCGACGACCTTCGGATCGGAATCCCCGGGTCGGCCATCCTGTAAAGGCGACGCTTTAGTCTCGACTACCATCTTGAACCTGTTTAACCAGTCGTAGAGTCCTTGCTCGAAGTCTGTTCTTCGAACCTTCTTCCCTATGCGAATTTTAACCTCAGGAAGGCTGAATCTCTTTATATTGAAAGAAAATTGCCCGAATTGATGTTCGAGTTTTTTTAGCCCCGAAAGAATGTTCCTGGAGGACCTCAACCGGGGGGTGAAAAACTCAAAGCTGATCAGCAATTTCCGGACGTACCGAAAGCACTCCAGGACACTTACAAAAAAATACAGTGTCTCAGACGCCGCAAGGACTCGCCCCGACCGTGAGGTGCCTTAAGACGCAGGGAGATTAACCCAATTCATCGGGTCGGTCCATAAATTCCGCACCCCATTTCAGTAGTTTTTTTTGGGTGCTGAAACAGGCTCCGTAAAGGAGCAAAGCCCCTCCCTGGTTGACAAAAATCGTCGCTTTTCCGCCTCTGTGCGGCACTCAAGGATATTATCGGTACCCCGGCGGAAAAAAGAGCTTTTACAGAACTCTCCCGGGAAGAAGGAGTTCGGGATCAAATGCCGGATAACACGGGACAGGCACGAAAGTTGCCCCTTCTACCGCAGGGAAAGAGACCCCAAATCCCGGTATTTCACTGCAAGGAACACTATGCGAAAAACGTGGCTCATTGCCCTGCTGCTGGCCCTCTCGCTGACTCCAACCGCCGCCATCGACGTGGATCTCCAGGAAATCCTCGGGCGGGGCGATTCAAACAATGACGGAAGGGTCAATATCAGCGATACAAGTTTCCTGTGCCTTTACCTGTTTGCAGGCGGCCAGGTACCCCCCTGTCTCAACCAGGCTGATGTAGACGACAATGGAAGGCTGGACCTTTCCGACGTGGTCTACCTGAACAACTGGCTCTTTGGCGGCGGTGGAGCGCCTCCCGCCCCAGGCCCTTATAACCAGTACTGCACGCCCGACCTGACGCTCCCCAACCTGTCCTGTGAAACCGAATGCGGTTCCAGCTGGTCTGATTGACGGACCTTCCGAAAAGCCTGAAGACATTATCGGCAAAAGACTTAGACCTCCCCTGGGCACTTACGGGATGGACATCAGGTACCCGGATCCTTAGGATACGGGGCTGGTATGAGCGCTGACTTACCCCTCTGAGCGCAGAGCAGAGATGTCCCCTCAAGAGATCACTAACAAACCATCCCCCCTGCCTGAGAACTGGCTGAAGAAGTTCTTTCGCAATGCAGACCTCGAAAACTCCTACAAGGAGCTCGAGAGCGTCCGGCATTTCCATGCCGAAACGATGCGGGGGCGGATCCGCTCACTCCAGATGCGTTTCAGCGATGCCTGGGATCATTTTGACCGGGCCCAATCGCTGATCTCCTCATCTCCCAAGAATACCCCCAACCTCGTGCGACAGTTCGTCCTCGAGATCTATTCCTTCAGCAACGCCCTGCTGGAAAGACCCGTCTCATCGGACTGTCCCATGGCGGAGTTTTCCCTGCCGCCCCTGGACCCGAAGATCCTCGATGATTACCCGGAGATCCGCTACGTCCTGGAGCTGCGGCGTAACTCAGAGGCGATGCTGAGGCTCCACACCGGGGAGCTCGACCGGGCCCGGGCCATCTACGACTCACTGCTAAAAGAAAAGCCCATGAACAAGGCCGAGCTGCTTGTCGTCTACTACCTCGGGCTCGCTGCCTGCGAAGCTCAAAGCGGCATGAACGACAAGGTAGAGGCTCACCTCGAGAGCGCCAGCTTTGCTGCCCAGACCCTCCAGAAAACCCTGAACCAGGCCAGCGCCGCAGCCCAGCTCAACGCCTTCTACAAATTCACCGGCAACGGGCAGAAGGCGATGGAATGGAAGCTCTTCCTGAACCGGCTGAGTTGTCCCCAGGAAACGATCGCGCTCTTCACCCTGCGGGCCGAAAGAATCCACAACCGGTGCTCGGAAAAGGGCCGCCTGGTTCTCCTCTGATTCCCTTTCGCCCCGTGCCCGGCATCCTGCTTTTTCTTCAGGCCAAGTTTATTACCCTGGGGTAATAAAAACCTGCTACCATTGTGAGTCGGCGAATCCGCCGACTACCGGTAACTCCGTCAACGAAACACAGGAACAAGCACGTGCAAATTCGAACTGTCCCAATCCTGCTGCTGATCTCAATCTTCCTCATCTCCTGCTCTCCTTCTGAAGAAGCCCCCGCCACCGGCAAGCTCGACGTGGTCTGTACCACCGGCATGATCACGGATGCCGCGCGCATCATCGGTGGTGAACATGTCGAGGTCACGGGGCTCTGCGGCCCGGGCGTCGACCCCCATCTCTACCAGGCTACCCGTGCAGACCAGAAGCGCCTCAACAATGCCGACCTTGTTCTCTACCACGGCGTCCACCTCGAGGGCAAGATGGGCGACCTGCTCGCCCGCATCGCGAAATCACCCGGCAAGGAACGGCACATCTCCGCGGTCGCCGAGGTGATCGACAAGAAAGAGCTCATCAGGAACGAGTTGTTCGGAGATTATCCGGACCCTCATCTCTGGTTTGACCTGCAGATGTGGAAGCTCTGCTCGGCAGAGGTCGGCAAGGCCCTGCAGAAGGCCGATCCGGCCAATGCCGCGAGCTATGGCGCGGCTACGGAAGCTTACCTCGCAAAGATCGAAGAAACCCACCTCTGGGCTCTTGCCCGGACAAAAGAGCTGCCCGTTGAGAAACGCAAGGTCGTCACCAGTCATGATGCCTACAATTATTTCGCCCGCGCCTACGGCTTCGAGGTCAAGGGCCTGCAGGGCATCAGCACGGTAACCAAGCCCGGGCTACAGACCATCCGGGCGGCTGTGAAGTACATCAGGGAAAACGGGATCTCGGTCATTTTTGCAGAGACCTCGGTTCCACGAGCCGCGGTAGAGAAAGTCGCCGAGGAAGCGGGGTGCCAAATCTACGAACACGAGCTCTACAGCGATGCGCTCGGAAAGCCGGGCTCGCAGGCGGAGTCCTTCCTCGGGATGTTCCGTTTCAACCTTGAAGCGATCCTTGCCGCACTGGGTAAAGATGGGAACAAAAGTAAATGAACGCTCCCCCGATTGAGATTCATGACCTGACGGTCTCCTACAACCAGAAACCCGTACTCTGGAACATCGACGTCGAGATTCCCGAGGGCGCCCTGGTCGGAATCATCGGCCCCAACGGCGCGGGGAAATCAACCCTGCTGAAATCGGTCATGGGGCTGCTCGACCTGTCGTCGGGCTGGGTAAAAATATACGGCGATCCAATCGAACAGCAGCGAGCCACGGTGGGCTACATTCCCCAGCGCGAAGAGGTCGACTGGGATTTCCCGATCACGGTTCGGGACCTGGTGCTCATGGGAAGGTACGGGCACCTCGGCATCCTCAAACGGCCGCGGGCTACAGACAGAAAAATCGCCGGCGAGGCGCTCGAAAAGGTCGGCATGACCGCCTTTGCCGACCGGCAGATCGCCAACCTCTCCGGTGGCCAGCAGCAGAGAATTTTCCTGGCCAGGGCGCTCGCCCAGGAGAGTCGGATCTATCTCATGGATGAGCCCTTCGCCGGGGTCGATGCCACCACAGAGAAAGCCATCGTCAAGCTGCTGGAGCAGATGCGCGAGGAAAAGAGAACCCTGCTGGTCGTCCATCACGACCTGCAGACGGCGTCGGAGTATTTTGACCACCTGCTGCTCCTGAATCGCCGGCTGGTCGCTTTCGGGCCGACCGGGGAAGTCTTCAACGAGGACCTGCTGCGCAAAACCTATGGAGGGCACCTGACGGTTCTTTCACGCGCCGGGGAGGCAATCCGCCAGTCAAAGAGCGGCAAGAAATGAGTTTTGGCGATTCACTGGCAGAATTTTTTTCGAACGCCCTGCAGCTCACAGGAGAATTCTTCTCGAGCCTCCTCGGACACGGTGATGCTGCGCAGGCAATACAAAACGCCGTATTGGGTGCCTGCCTTGCGGGGCTGACCTGTGGAAGCATCGGCAGCTTCATCACCCTGCGACGCATGGCCCTCTTTGCTGACATGCTCGGCCACGCAGTACTTCCGGGTGTAGCAGCAGGGTTCATCCTGGCCGGCAGCAAGAGTACCCCCGCCCTGCTGCTTGGCTCACTGGCCGCCGGGCTCCTCGCCGCGACACTCACCCGCGCCATCACTTCGCACTCGCGAATCAAGGATGACGCCAGCCTCGGCATCACCCTGAGCCTCTTTTACGCCATCGGCATCTGGCTGCTGAGCTGGATCACGCGCGCCAGTCCCGAGCTGAGCAGTGAGGCCTCCGGGCTCAACCACTATCTCTTCGGCAATCCTGCCATCATCCACACAGTTGACCTGGTTTTTCTCGCCTCGGCCGCCGTGGTGATCCTCGCTGTGCTGGTCCTCTTCTTCAAAGAACTGACCGTCTCGATCTTCGACCCATCCTTCACCAGGTCCATCGGCCTTCCGCTGCGGTTCTTCGACGGACTGCTCCTGGTTCTGCTGACGCTCGTCATCGTTGTCAGCCTTAAAATTCTCGGTGTCATCCTCGTTGCCGCCCTCCTGGTCATCCCTCCCGCAACAGCCTACCTCCTGACAGACAAGCTTCAGCGAATGGTCCTCCTTTCGGCCACCCTGGGGGCGCTGGCGGGTTTCGGCGGAGTCTACCTCGATTTCGTATTAGAAATCGGCGTGGGCCCTGCAATCGTCTGCCTCTCCTTCCTTGGCCTGATGGCAGCCTTCCTGGGTTCTCCCCGCCACGGGATTCTCGGGCGTTACCTCCTGCACAAACGGTTGGCGTTGA
Organism: Planctomycetota bacterium; assembly: GCA_046582735.1. Taxonomy (GTDB): domain Bacteria; phylum Planctomycetota; class UBA8108; order UBA8108; family UBA8108; genus UBA8108. The sequence continues at coordinate 11,555 of JAYGDV010000304.1, read as the reverse complement.
AAACCCTGAGGGAAAACCTGCTGACCTCGGCCTGGCGAATCGGTGAACAAGGCGCTGGGATTGCCGCGATCGCGATCAGCGACCTGGCCAGCGAACGGGGCGAACCCCCCTCCTTCACCAGGCAGCTTGCCCGGAGAATGAGGGGCTCCGGCTGGGGGTGTCTTGAAAAAGAAGACGACCAACTGGTTCTTACCGAGAGTGGACGGGAGAGAGCACGCGCCCTGATGCGCGGGCATCGCCTGTGGGAGATCTTCCTGCAGCGTGAGGCCTCCCTTGCCCCTGACCATGTACACGCCGGGGCCGAGGAGATCGAGCACTTCCTGGATGCCGAAACCCTGCGCGAACTCGAAGATCTTCTCGACAACCCGGAGACCGATCCACACGGCAAACTGATCCCGCCGGGAGAAACACCATGAGTGGCCCCGTATTAGCGCTCAATGCCGCCGACTTCTGGTTCGACTGGGAAATCGACACCTGGCCGCTGCTGATGGCCCTCCTGGTGGGGCTGAGCTGCGGCCTCCTTGGAACCGTTTTCCTGGTTCGCCGAACGGCCCTTCTCGGAGATGCCGTCAGCCACTCAGTCCTGCCGGGAATCGCCGGCGGCCTCCTGCTCGCCGGTTACCTGGTGAAGCAGGAAGATGGCCACGTCTTCGGCACCTCCACGACCATGCTGTTTATCATGGGCGGAGCTCTGCTGGCAGCCCTGGCCTCAACCATGCTTATCGAAGCCCTGCACAGGTATTCCCGCATCAAGCCCGACACCGCCCTCGGCGCAGTTTTCCCGGCTTTCTTCGCTGCCGGAGTTATTCTCATCAGGATCGTGGCCCGCAATGCCCATTTTGACGAGGACTGCGTGTTTTACGGTTCCCTGGAGGTCATTGGCGAAGGTAGCCAGGTGCTGCCCACCCTGCTCTGTTGCATCCTTGTCGTCCTCTTCTTTCTCGGGTTCTACAAGGAGATCCTCCTCACCTCCTTCGACCGGCAGCTCTCCAGGACCCTCGGCCTGCCCACCGGCCGCATCAACCTGCTGCTGGTAAGCCTGCTGGCATTGGCGGTGGTGGCCGCCTTCGAGGCCGTCGGAGCCATCCTGGTGATCGCATTGCTGATCATTCCCCCCGCCACGGCGCAGCTCCTCAGCTATCGATTTGACCGGGTGCTCCTGCTCGCCGCCTTCTTCGGTCTCAGCGCCGCCTTCCTCGGCTCCTGGATGACAATCCTGCTCGAAACGGTCGGCTTCGAGACCGCCCGGGCGCCAACCGTTGCGGTCGTCGCCGGCCTCCAGTTTCTCCTCGCCCTCACCTTCGGCCCCGAACAGGGCCTGCTGGTCCAGAGGCTGAGAAAAAAAACCCTCGAATCACGGATCCTGGAGGAGAACCTGCTGGGAGCCGTCTACAGGCTTCGCGGAAGGTCGCCAGCAAAAACGGTCGCGCTGGAAGACGCCGCCGCCCGCCTGGGCTATCCCCCCGCAAAGCTTTCATCCGCCCTGCGGCGCTGTATTTCCCGCAGCGAGTTGACGGTCGACAACGCTGCGATTTCGCTGACCCCCCGGGGAGAGGAGAAGGTTGCCGAAATCATCCGCGGCCACCGTCTCTGGGAGAGCTACATGATTCACGAGATGGGCGCGGCCGCAGACCACGTCCACGATGCCGCCGACCAGATCGAACACCATCTCCAGCCGGGCCTGGTGAAAGAGCTGGAGAGGCTGCTGGGCAACCCGGATGTCGATCCGCATGGCAGCCAGATCCCCTGAGCACGGCGAAACAGAACCGGATCAGTCCTCCGGCTTGAACATCCGGGCGAGCTTCGCAAGCCCCTCGTTGGCCCGCTTCACGTAGTCCTTCTCATCGAGCAACCCCTTGAAGAGCTCTTCAGCCTCTTCGTAGCGCTTTACCTTCAGGAGCGAATTCGCCTGGCGCAGGCGCAGCGTACGGGAAACGATACCAGCGGCAAGCCCCTCCCGGCAGATTTCCGCACAACGTTCATAGTCGCGGGCGGAATAGAGACGGCTGGTGTATTCCTTGTAGAGGGCTGACTCGGGACGCTTTTTCAGGAGCGCCTCGATCTTCTTGGAAACAGCAGACTTCCCGGCAGCCGGCTTCACCGCCAGCAACTCCCGGATCAGGTCGGAGCGTGTCGGGTCGACCTGCTGGACAAGCATGAGTATACGTTCCCGGGCCGCCTGGTCCTGGGGCCGGGTCTGGCGCAGATCCTTGACCAGGTTGAGGAGCCACTCGGCTGAACAATTCAGGGCTATCTGCTGGGGACTCAGCTTTCCAAGCGCCTGGGTTCCGTAATTGGCGGCCTGCTTGCGGTCGCCGCCCTCTCGATGGTAAACACTCAGGTCGGCAAGCCCGACAAAGGTCGACTCCAGCAGGGGCTTCGCCGCAGCCAGTGCTGCCGCCGACTCGGTTTTTTTCTTCGTCTTGCGAAGACCGCGGGCCTTGTCAAGCAGGGCCAGACCATTCTGCAGGGTCCACCTCACCTTGTTGGCACTTTCTACCCAGAGCTGGAAGGCCTTCTCATCGGAGTAGCCGCTGGCCCGGTAGGCTGCCCTGAAGGCATCAAAGGCCTTCAGCGTCTGGCGCAGGCGCAGCATGGTCTCCCCGTAGACCATCAGTCCCCTGGCGGAATTCGCACGCTCCAGGAGGGCACGGTTCACCCAGCCCCGGGCGGCAACCAGGTTGCCCTGGCGCAGCATCGTCTCCGCGATGCCCACAGCTACCTCAGGAACACCGGGACGCGCCGCCTCCGCTGCCATGAACGAAGCAAGCGCATCATCGTAGCGCGCACGGTCCAGCGCCTTGTAGCCGGCCAGAGCCTGGTCGAGAAATTTCGAGGAGGGGAGATCGAGCTCATCGTAGATCTGGATATAGAACCGGAACTCATCGCCGGTGGAAGACTCTTTAACCCTCAGCGTGTTCCTGCCGCGCTTGACCCAGGCGTAGACCTCGTCCTGGTCTTCCCCGATGTCACGCCGGGTGAAATTCGAGTGGATCAGCTCTCCATTGAGCCAGAGCTTGATTCCATCTCCAGAGCCAATGCCGAAGCGGACCCAGCCGGCCTTGCGGGAAAGAAACTGGCAATAGCCGTAGCCGATGGCGGCCCCTTCGATCTCGAGAACCTGCCGGAAATCGACGCGCGGCCCCTTCGCCTTTTTCCAGCGGCAGACCCTCCCATCCCCGGTGTACTTTGCCGTCGTGTTGAAGGCGTCTTTTTCGGGCTTCAGCTCAGCATCGAAACTCTTCTTGCCCTCGTATTTGAAGGGCGCCAGCACATACCAGTCCGTCAGCGGCACCGGCTCGATCTCATCATCCCGCTTCGCCCTGAGGGTGGAACCCAGCACTGACCGGGCCTCCTCGAGATTTCCCTGCTGGACCAAGATCTCCGAAAGGAACTTACGGGGTATCGGGTTTTTCTTTTCGGTACGCAGAAAATCGGTAAAGACCTTGGCGGGAGCCGTCTTACGACCGCGCTTGAAGTCGCTGAAAGCGGCATTGATATTTGGAGCCCACTCGAGATATTTGGACTCTTTTCCGGTCCCACCGGCTTGTGGATTGATGATAGCCCCTGCCGGGGGCGGACTGCGGCGCGCAGTACCCTGGGCAGGAAGGGAGGATGCCTGGAAACCCTGCAGAACAAAGGACAAGATAAGCAGGCAAAGGCAATTAAGGGTATTCGAGTAAATCGAGCCTGGTCTCATAGAACCGCCATAAAAGCAGTGTTTCGAAGCAGAAAATCACTCAGGGAATGCCTTAAAGAGTCAAGGAACCCTAAAAGACATGGATGTAACTGAATCCAGCAAACTATAATAGGTAACTTGAAGGGTAGTTCAAAGCCTGAATACACTCAGTTCCGTTGAAAGAGTAATGAAAAGAACATCAAAAACCAAGTTTGCCGGTTTACTGGCCGTTATTTCCGGGCTGTTTTTCGGATCGGTTTCCATTGCGGCTCCCAAGTTACCCCAACCGGAGCAGGCCGCGGCGGAAATCAACCGCCTGCTGCGCGAAATCTGGGACGAGGCGTTTACCAACGCTGCCCCGATGGCATCCCAGGATGCTTTTTTCCGGCGGCTGTCCATCGACCTTCGTGGAGTGATCCCCTATCCGGACGAGATTGACCAGTTTCTCAACGATCGTTCAAAAAACAAGGTCAGCAAGTGGTCGAACTGGTTCCTTCAAACCCCTGAACATGCGGAATTCCAGGCGGAAACCTGGGAACACACCCTGATCGGGAGAAAAGGAAACACCGACGGCCTTGACCGGGGAAGCTTCCGAACCTGGCTGCGCAAAAGCTTCCTTGAGAACAAGCCATACAACGAGCTTGCCAACGAGCTCCTGTTGAGCGCCGGGCTGCCCAAAAACGATCCGGCCGTTAATTTCTACCTGCGCTACGAAGCCAAGCCGGTAGATATGGCCGGTAAGGTCGCGCGAGTATTTCTCGGTACCCGGATTGAATGCGCACAATGCCATGACCACCCCTACGCAGACGTCAAGCGCGAAGAGTTCTTCGGCTTTGCTGCCTTCTTCGCCCGCACCCAGCGCTACCGGGACTATGACCGGGCCGGCGGTAATTCCCGCAGCTACGGCATCCGTTCCCGCCCCAGCGGCGAGCTCACCATGCCGCCGATGAAAACTGGTCACCGGCCCATGGAAATCCAGCCGATGTACTTCGGCGTGCGCTACGACCGGCCGGAAAACTACAGTGCCCTCGACCCCACCCCCAAAAAGAAGACCGGCCCCAGCAAGCTCGACAAGAAGATGGACTCGAAGATGATGATGGCTCGCAGGGGATCCAAGGTTAGCAGTTACGGAGCCTCCACCCGGCGCAAGGCCCTGGTCAAATGGCTCGTCTCGGATAAAAACAAGTACTTTGCCCGCAGCCTCGTCAACCGTATCTGGGCCCAATTCCTGGGCAAGGGCTTCGTCAACCCGATTGACGATTTCTCCGAAGATTCCAAGATCATCCTGCCTGCGGTCCTCAATTACCTGACCAAAGATTTTGTCGAAAGCGGCTACGACCTCAAGCGCCTGCAGAAAATCATCGTGCTGACCGAGGCCTACCGCCAGCAGGCTGTCCAGGGTGTCCCGGGAGGTATTGTCCCCGGAGAAGAGCACGACCTCTTCACCACCATCCCGATCCGCCCCCTCGAGCCCGAGGTGCTGGTCCGGTCGGTTCTCCGGGCAACCGGAATGGAAGATCCGCACCCGGAAAACAACGCCCGCCAGGTAAAGGGCTATGTCCAGAAAGCCGAGCGCGAATTCGTCAGGCGCTTCGGTGTCGATGAGTCGGAAAAGAGAATGGAATTCCAGGGTACGGTGTTGCAGGTCCTGCTTCTTTTTAACGGCGAGTTCACCTCGAGCAAGGCCCCCGCTTCGCGACCCTATCACGCGAGCTATCAGAAAAAATACCCGGGCAACCTGGATGTGGTCCTGCACGGTATAGCGCCCGCCAGGCATGTCGAGCAGCTCTTCCTCGTGACGCTTGGCCGTCCGCCCTCCTCAACCGAGCGCGGCACCTTTGACCGCCATGCAATGAGTGCCCGAGATGATGCCAAGCGCCAGTCGGTGCTGGCTGATATCCACTGGGCGCTCTTGAACTCGGCGGAGTTCCTGCACTCAAGCTAAAATCTGCCGCACGCAAGGCGTGCGGACTGAAAGGAATGAACATGAAACCTGGTAACAATGAGGCTCCTATGAAGAACGATAGCTTTTTGCGGGATCGCCGCGACTTCCTCAGGGTAGGAATCGGCGGGGCGGGCTGCTCGATGGTACTTGGCTGGGCCACCGGTGGCTCGAGCACCGCTCTGCAGGCGCAGGATGCCAAGCGCGGAAAAACCGTGGTCGGTGGAGCGCAGCCCTGGCAGAAGGGCAAGGCCAAGAACTGTATCCTCGTCTGGCTTGGCGGAGGCCCCAGCCAGCTCGACACCTGGGACCCCAAGCCCGACCATAAAAACGGCGGGGGAACCAAGGGGATCGACACTGCCGGTGATTTCCAGATCGCCGAGCATTACCCCGGTGTTGCCGGGGAATCAAAAGATGCCTGCCTCGTTCGCAGCCTCACCTCGCCTGAGGGAGATCACTCACGTGGCAGCTACCTCATGCACACCGGCTACAGGATGACCGGCGCGATTACCCACCCGTCCTTTGGCGCCCTTGTCGCCAAGGAGCTGGGCAAAGAAAACTCGGAGCTCCCCCACTTCGTCTCGATCGGCGGCGGCTCCTACGGACCCGGCTATCTCGGAGTGCGCTACGGACCTTTCCAGGTCAGCAACCCCTCACGCCCGGTACCCTACCTGCAGTATCCGGAGGACGTTGACAAGAGCCGCTTCAATACACGACTCGGGCTGCTCGGCATGCTCGACAACAAGTACCTCTCGTCAAAACGCGGCGAGTTCCTCGCCGGACACCGAACCGTACGCAAAAAGGCCCTCAGCCTGCTTGACTCACCCAGCGCCAAGGTCTTCGACGTACGCAAAGAACCCGAAGACGTTCGCAAGAATTTCGGCCTGAACAACTTCGGCCTCCAGGCGCTGATGGCCGCGCGACTCGTGCAGAAGGGCGTTCCTTTTGTCGAGATGAACCTCGGTGGGTGGGACACTCATACAAACAACCTGAACGCGGTCAGTGCCCGTGCGGCAATCCTCGACCCGGCCCTCAGCGGCCTCATGAAGGAGCTGCGCACGCGGGGCCTGCTTGATTCAACCCTGATCGTGTGCATGGGCGAGTTCGGAAGGACTCCGAAGATCAACCGCAACAACGGACGGGATCACTTCCCGCGCTGTTTCAGCGCCCTGGTCGCCGGTGGTGGGGTCAAAGGAGGAACAGTCATTGGTTCCTCCAGTAACGATGGACAGGAGGTCAGGAACCGGCCGGTCTACATCGGCGAGCTCTACGCGACGCTCCTCTCCATGTTGCGGATCAACCCGGTCAAGGAAAACAAGCTGGCCATCGGCCGCGCCATCAAGATGGCGGACTCCGACGAGCCCGTGACCGAGATGTTTATCTGAGTTGAACAGAAAATATAAAAGCCCCGGCCTCCCAAGGGAGACCGGGGCTTTTTTTGATGCTCCAGGAAGCTCCCCCTCAGCGGAATACGATGGTTCCAAAGTCTCGGGAGCGGTGGAAATCCCCCCCCACGGGTGACCACTCCCACTTCGTGTTCTTGCCTCCATCGTAATCCACCCTGTAGAAGTTTGCCCGCCACCGGTCGCCAGCCTTCGGCAGAGAGCCCAGCAGAGGCTCAAGCAGCTTGAAGGGGATAAAAAACTCCGCGCTCCACCCCTTGATCACCGCCCCAGGCTCCTTGCTGTTGCCGATGACCCCGGTCTTCTTCTTGACCTTGCGGTCACCGGAATAATGCCAGGGCAACCAGCCCATGATCCGGTTGGAAATGTTCGTCACCAGCAGTGGGAGCTCACGATTCAGCGGGGAGATCTCGTATTCAAAATACAGCGGGTGCCGCTCATCCGGCCAGAGGAAGACCTCGAAGACATCCTCAAGCCAGAGGTCCATGAAATCTTTCTTCATCGTCGCCGAGAGCCACTCATCGCTGCCTGAGAAGAAGAAATAGAGCCCGGTTGCAGAGTAGACCATCTTGAACCTCGAGAAATAGGTGTGGCCGCCCTTTCCTTCCTTCTTCATCTCCGCCCATTTTGCCTTCTCCCAGGCTTCAGCGCCTCCGCTGCCGGTAACCTCGAAATCCGCTACCTTCTGAACCTCGTAAAGCTTCACCGCCTTCTCTGCATGGGCAATCTTTACCGGCGGGGCAGAGTGGCTGCTGCCCCCTGCTTCAGCCTCGAACCGAACCGGGCCCGGGAAGGCCGAATACCAGGCGGCCCCCCCGATGGAGCACAGGACTACCACGGACAATAGAACGGAAAGTTTCACGATGGTTACCTCATTGAATAAAAACGGCTTCGTTGATTTCGACCCGGAGCTCTTTTACTTCATCCGGGCCTCGGTTAATCTGGACCGGGCTGACAGAGGCCAACCAGGTCAACCGGAGAAAAAGCATGAGCGAGCTCGATCCTGAAACCAGGGAAACCATTGTCCGAATCATCAAAAGCTGTGTCTACGGTGATCTGGCAACCATCTGCCCTGTCGAGAACAGCCCCAGGGTTCGGCCGGTGTGCGCCTTCCTGCAGGATGACCTTTCCATACTCATTCCCAGTCATTCCGAAACCCGTAAGATTGCCGAGCTGGCGGCCAATCCGAAAGTCGAAATCTGCTTTGTCGACAGCGAACACTGGCAGGTGCGGGTCAGCGGAACAGCCGAAGAGGTCAGGGATGCCTCGATCAAGAAAACATTGATCGAGACCACCTTGAGTCCGCAGCTCTGGCGCGGCTTTTTCCCCGGCGGGGAAACCGACGAGCGCTTCGTGCTCTACCGCATCGTTGCGAAATCCTTCGAATGGATGAAGGAATGGGAGCTGAGCTATCACAGGGTCGAGCTCTGAGATGGCCTAGGCGGTGGCGGCCTTGAGCATCTGCACAAAGGCCTTCAGCAGGGGAGTGTTGTCGTGCCAGGTCCTGGCGGTGACCAGGTTGCCGTCGATCACGGTCGGCTCATCAACGTAGGTAGCGCCTCCCTGCTCCACATCAAGAGCACACTTGGCAACCGTGGTGAGCGTTCTGCCACTGATGCAGCCGGCGGCAGTGAGGATCTCTACCCCGTGGCAGAGCGCGGCCACGGGCTTGCCGGTCTCGAAGAAATGCCGGGTTATCCGAAGCAGGTCCTCATCGTAGCGGAGATATTCCGGCGCCCGGCCGCCCGAAACGAACAGGCCGGCGTATTCTCCAGGATCGACATCCCTGAAGGCCACCGTCGACTCGATGTGATAGCCGGGGCTCTCGCGGGTGATATCCCATTGCGAACCGGGTGGAATCTCATGCAGCACCATGTGATAACAGCGGGCCTCCGGGCCGGCCACCACCACCTCGAAGTCATCCTCGGGCAGGCGAAAGACCGGGTACATGGTGTCGAGCACCTCGGTCGCGTCACCGATCGGCAGCAATACCTTTGGCATGGCAATTCACTCTCCGCAATATCTTCGGACAACAACAATGCCGGCGACAACACCAGCGAGGCGGGTTATTGTAACCAAAAGTCCTGTTTTGGTCTGTCCAGGATCATGCACCATGGGTCATTCTTTTTTCAGCTGTGGCTGGGGCACCTCCAATTTCCGCCCGGGTTGGGTGCTGCCGGTTGACCGCCGGGGAGCGCTATAATGAAAAACATCGAGATCAAGTCACCACTGGGAAACCGCCCGGAAGCTGAGAAGAAGCTGACCGCCATCGGGGCCCGGCTCGAATGGACGAGAGAGCAGGTCGATACCTTTTTCAGGGTTCCCTCCGGATGGCTGAAGCTGCGCGAGGTGAAAGGCTGCCCTGCCGAGCTGATTTCCTACAGGCGCTCGGTGAAAGATTCCGGCCCGAGGGAGTCGGAATACAATATTTTCAGGCTGCAGGCGGCCACTGAGCTCAAGCTTGTCCTCGAAAAGTCCCTCGGCACCCTCGGGCGGGTTGAAAAACAGAGAGCCCTGTGGCTCTGGCGCAACACCCGGGTTCACCTCGACCGGGTAGAACACCTCGGGGACTTCCTCGAGCTCGAAACCGTCCTCTCGGGAATCGATCCCGCAGAAGGAACCGCTGAAAGCGAAGAGGTGATCGGCCTGCTGGAGCTCGACAGGAAGCTGTTCATTTCCGTACCTTACCTCGAATTGCTGCAGGAAACCTGAGGCTGTTTCAGCTGGAAGAAATGGCCTGTTTTGAAAGGACCCGGTCAGCCGGAAGAGTACAATGTCAGTCGGTGCGACAGAGCTCCCTGCCGCGCCATCGAGCTCCACCCCTTTTTACGGAGGTCCCATGAGACCCGGCTTCATCTGTTGCGTGATCCTGTTCCTCTGTTCCACCACCGGGACTTTCGCGAATGACTTTGAGAAAACAGAATACAAATCTGATTCCTCTCGAACTCTTCAGTACGCGCTCCTCAAGCCGCAGAAGGTGGAGGCCGGAAAGAAATACCCCCTGCTTCTCTCCCTGCATGGAGCCGGCGGAAGGGGCAACAAAAACTGGGAGCGCAACTGCTTCGCCAACAAGGTGCTTTCCGGCGGGGAGATGAGAAGCAAGTACCCCTGCTTTATCCTCGCTCCGACCGTCAGCAAGCAGGGCTCCTGGAAAAGCGAATCGATGGATGATGTTCTCGAGCTGGTGGGAAAACTGCTGAAGAAGCTGCCGATCGATCCGGACCGCGTCTATGTCACGGGACAATCCATGGGCGGAGGCGGCACCTATGAGGCCATGGCCCGCAAGCCGGAGCTCTTCGCCGCAGGCGTACCGGTCTGCGGCGGCAACAAGGTCGAAAACGCGAAGAAGATGGCCGCCATCCCAATCTGGGCTTTTCACGGCGAGAAGGACCGCGTCGTACACGTAGAGCGCGGCCGCGAGATGATCGAGGCCATCAAAAAGGCGGGGGGAAAGCCGCGCTATAGCGAGCTCCCCGGAGTGCGTCACAATTCCTGGACCCCCGCCTACAACAACCAGGAGCTGTGGAAGTGGCTGTTCTCCCAGAAGCGAACGAAGGCGAAGTCATCCTGAGCGCTTGCTTGCCCTGCAGGACAAGCCTAATTGGAGCCGAGCTCTTCTGCTGTCCATGAATCTCCACGCTGGGCAGTTTGCCGTCGTACCCCGGCCACAGTCCGTGCTTCTACCGGCGGTGCCCCGTTGCCCCAGGCGCCCCGAATATAGGTCAGGATCGCCGCGAGGTCCTCATCTTCGTAGACATGACGCAGCGCCGGCATCTCGAGCTGGTAACGCTGCCCCCTGACCAGGATCGGCCCGCGAATTCCATCAAGCGCGATGCGCACCAGCCGCCCCTCGGAACCCGTGACCCACTCGGAGCCGGCCAGCGGTGAAGCCACTCCTTCCTTCCCCTCTCCAGCCACCTGGTGGCAGGCACCGCAGCTCACCTCGTAGAGCGCCCTTCCCCGCCGGGCGGAGACCTTCCCTGCTGGCTCACAAAACTGGCAGCCGGCTTCACATACAGCCAGGAAGAACAGCAGAAGAACCAGCCAGGGCGCCCCTCTCATTTAGAGGCCTTGCTCTCCCCGGCTCCCAGCGTGATCACCAGGTTGCGCTTGGGCGTATTGCCGACCTCGGCGTAGCCGACGATCTTCCTCGTGGCGGTGTCGACAACGCAGACCTTCTTCTTGCTGCGCACGGCGAGATAGGCGTACTTGCTGTCGGGTGAAAAACACAGCCAGTAGATCCGGCCGATCATCTCGATCGAGGCTGTCTCGGGATAGGCCGGATCGGTGATATCGTGAATATGTACCGTCTGGTGCTCCACGTTGCACGACCAGATCTCCTTCTGGTCGGGGCGAATCGCCAGGCCGTGGCAGCGGCTCGACTTGCCGGCGTATTTCTCCGGGATCTTGTGTTCGATGCGGGCGACCACCTTGCGCTGGGCAATGTCGGCCACCTCGAAACCAATCAATCCATCGATGTTCTGGAAGTAGCGCTTGTTGTCAGCCGCGAGGGCCGGGGGCCTGACCGAAT
>JAYGDV010000177.1:0-6945 GCA_046582735.1 Planctomycetota bacterium | reverse complement strand
CGTGTGCTCTTCCGATCTCGTGTGCTCTTCCGATCTGGGGTTTTCCTGATGGGGCAGGACATCGCCGCCTTTGGTGGAGCCTTCAAGGTCACACGCGGTCTGCTTGAAGAATTCGGTCCGCAGAGGGTGATGAATACCCCGATTGCCGAGGCCGGCATGATCGGCCTCGCCTCGGGAGCCGCCCTGCTGGGTAAAAAACCCGTGGTGGAGATGCAGTTCTCCGATTTCGTCAGCTGTGGCTTCAATCCGCTGGTCAACGTCGCCGCCAAGTTTCACTACCGTACAGGTCTCGAGGTGCCGCTCGTCATACGGCTCCCATCAGGAGGCGGCGTGGGCGCAGGCCCGTTCCATTCCCAGTCCCTAGAGGCTACCTTTCTGCATGTGCCGGGGCTCAAGGTGGTCGCCCCGGCCTGGGTGGAGGATGCCTATTCACTGCTGCGCGAGGCCATTCGGGATCCCAACCCGGTTCTTTTCTTTGAACACAAGTATCTCTACCGCAGGATCAAGTCGCCGCTGACGCAGGACTCGATCGAGGTGGGAGCAGGGGTCGAGCCTCGTGCGCGGGTTGTGCGTTCCGGAGATGGAGTCACTGTCATTACCTGGGGGTGGATGGTGCACAGGGCACTGGCGGCCGCCGAGGTTCTTTCCGGCGAGGGAATCTCCGTCGAGGTGGTCGATTTGCGGGTCCTCGCCCCGCTCGATGAGCGTACGGTCCTTGAGTCCGTTGGACGAACGGGCCGGGCTCTCGTTGTGCACGAAGCCCAGCTGACCGGCGGCTTCGGGGGAGAGATCGTGGCGCGGATCGCTGCAGGGGCCTTCGAATCGCTTGACGCGCCGATCAGGAGGCTGGCCTACCCGGACCACCCGGTACCTTTCAACAAGGAGCTGGAGTCGGCCTGTCTTCCTGACGAGGAGAGTATCGCCACGAGCCTGCGGGAACTCGCTGCCTGGTGAGGGGATAAATTTTTATTCCGGTTTCCTGCGCGGTTCGACAGGCGCTGGGCCGGTATGTTATGAAATAGCTCCCTGGAGTTGAGGAGCTCTGTCACTGGCTGACGGGCTTACCCTGGAATATGACCGGTAAAAAATCAGAACCGAACCGCCTGGCTGAGTCCACGAGTCCCTACCTGCAGCAGCATGCCTTCAACCCGGTGGACTGGTATCCCTGGGGGGATGAGGCCCTCGAGAAGGCGAAGGAGCTCGACCGCCCGATCTTTCTGTCGGTTGGCTACTCCTCCTGCCACTGGTGCCATGTGATGGAACGCGAAAGCTTCGAGGACCGTGATATTGCGAAGTTGATGAACGAGAACTTCATCAATATCAAGGTGGACAGGGAGGAGCGCCCGGACATCGATGCTCTCTACATGAATGCTGTGCAGATGCTCTCGGGGCAGGGAGGATGGCCGATGAGCGTATTCCTGACCCCGGATCTCAGGCCTTTCTGGGGAGGCACCTATTTTCCTCCCAGGGGTCATTACAACTCCGCGGGAGAGGTTGTCCGGCCGGGTTTCGTGGATATTCTAATTTCACTTTCCAGGGCCTACAGGGAGTCGCCTGAGAAAATCGAAAATGCGGCCAGCCAGGTCGTGGAGGGTCTCTGCAGGCCGGAAACCCCTTCCGGCGGGGACCTCGCCAGCGAAGAAGTTCTCAAACTCGCAGGAGAGGATGCTGCCCGGCGATTTGACCCGGCCTTCGGGGGCTTCGGGCCGGCGCCGAAGTTTCCCCGCTCCACCGAGATCTCGATGCTCCTGCGGGTTTACGCGCTGGGAGGGAACCCGGAAGTTCTGCACATGTGCGAACGCACTCTCGAGGCCATGGCCCATGGCGGGATGTACGACCAGGTTGGAGGTGGTTTCCATCGCTATTCGACCGATGCGAAGTGGCTCGTTCCCCATTTCGAGAAAATGCTCTACGACAATGCATTGCTGGTAAGGACCTACCTCGAGGCCTTCCAGGTGACTGGGCGGGAGCTCTATGGCAGGATCGCTTCAGAGGTTCTTGACTATGTTCTTGCTGAGATGACGAGCTCCGAGGGAGGATTTTTTTCCGCCACCGATGCCGACAGCGAGGGTCGCGAAGGAGTGTTCTTCGTCTGGCGCCCCGCAGAGGTGGAGGAGATTCTCGGAGGGGAGGACGCCCGCCTGTTTTGCCGGTATTTCAATATAACCACTGAGGGCAATTTCGAGGATTCTACCAGCATCGCCCATGTCACCGCCTCGCTCGATGAGGTTGCGGCTTCGCTGGGTATCGAGCCGGATGTCGCCTCTGCAAAGATTGAAGAAGGGCGGAAGAAACTCTACGAGGCGCGGGCGAAGCGTCCAGCGCCCTTCCGCGATGAGAAGGTGCTGACCTCCTGGAATGGCATGATGATCTCTGCTCTCGCCCGCGGTTTCCAGGTTCTCGGTGAGCCGCGCTACCTGCAGGCCGCACAGCGGGCGGCCGGGCTGATTCTCGAGGAGATGCAGGATGGGGGCCGCCTGCTGAGGGTGCGAAAGGATGGCAAGAGCAGGATCACGGGTTTTCTCGACGACAACGCTTTCTTCATCGAGGCCCTGCTTGATCTCTACGAGAGCTGTTTCGAGGTGAACTATCTCGAGGAAGCGCGACGGCTCGCCGATGCAGTCCTTGCCGGTTTTTCCGATGAAGAGGAGGCGGGGCTCTACTTTACATCGGAGGAGCATGAGCTGATTATTACCCGTCGCAAGGACCCCTTTGACGGAGCGGTACCTTCACCGACAGGGGTCATGGCGTTGAATCTTCTGCGGCTTGAGCGGTTGACGGACACAGCAGGCTACCGTCAGCGGGCTGAAGGCATTCTGCGGGAGGTCTCCTCCATGCTGCCGAGGGCTCCCATGGGGTTCGGCTCCTCCCTCCTCGCGCTGGATTTCCTGCTCCATCCCCCCGTTGAGCTGGCACTTGTCGGTGACCTGTCCGATACAGTGTCGGCTGAATTTCTCGCTGTTATTCATTCAGGTTTTCTGCCGGCGAGGGTGATCACGGCCTCAGAGAACCCGCCTTCCGGGGACCTCTCCGCCAGGGTGCCGTTGCTCGAGGGCAAGGGGCATGCGGGTGACGGTTCAAGGCTCTATATCTGCCGTGATGGATCCTGCCGGGAGCCCATCGACCATCCGCAGGAAGCTTCCGCGCACCTTCCATTCGTCAGTTCCCCGGGTGGATGATAATATTCTCAGGCTCCGTTTGAAGCGGGCGTCTCGATGAAGTCGTCGAGGGCACCCCAATGCCGCAAAGTAGCCTGTACAGGTGGTTTTCGGGGGGATGGGCGGGGGGGGAATAACTGGAAGAAACAGCATGTCACCATCCGATAATGAACAACACGGAAAATTTCCTGGTTCGCTTCCCCTCGGGGAGATGGAGCTCTTTTTTGCACGAAAAGTACTGGGCAGACTTTCCAGCCTCTCGGTGTCCATTCGTGATATCGAGGGCTGGTGTGAAGGATCCCCTCCAGCAAGCATGACGGCTGTCCTCGGCCCCGTAGATTACACCATAGCCCGCCAGGGCCCCCTCTTGGCCGAAGATTTGGGCGATGTTATTGATGAAGAAGCTCGCCGGTCTTTCGCTGAAAAACTGTCACCCGGGGGAAGTACTCCATAAGATTGGAGTATGGCATGGGTTATCTGGAAGAAAGCCGATGGTTCCCGGGAGGAATATTCCTTCAGGTCCAAGGTCGTTCTCGGAAGAGACGACGAGGCTGATTTTATTGTCGATGCCCAGGGTGTCTCCCGTTGTCACATTCTCATCGAGGACCGTGGCGGGAGCTACCTTCTCACCGACATGGGCAGCACCAACGGCACCCTCCTCAATGGCAGGCCGCTGCTCAAGGAGGCCCGCCTTCGAGGCGGGGACCGGATCTGCATCGGAAACGAGGTGATCGAGTTTACCGATGGGGGGGAGACCTCCGAGACGAACTCTTCCTTTGCGACCGAACCTCTGGGCAGGACGCTTGCCCGCGAGGGCAGTCCCTCGGCCAGGGGATACGATGCCAGCAATTTTCCCGAGGTTCTTCCCAGGAAGGTCGGTAAGTTTGAGCTCGAGGAGAAGCTCGGCCAGGGTGGGATGGGGGCGGTGTACAGGGTTCGTGATCTCGACAGCGGCGATGAGATCGCTGTCAAGTTCATCCGCCAGAACATCGGCCGGCGGGAGGCCTTCCTGGAATACTTCCATCACCGCGAGGCGGTGCTGGCAAGAGAGATTGACCACCAGAACGTGATCAGGATTTTAGAGCACGGGGTGGAGGAGGAGCAGCACTTCATCTCGATGGAATACATTCGAGGGCAGAGCCTCTTTCAGAGATTGAAGCGCTCCCGGATGGAACCGGTGGAGGTTCTCGAAATTTTGCGGCAGGTTGCCTGCGGGCTGGCTGCCGCGCATCGCCAGGGAGTCGTTCACAGTGATATCAAGCCCGCCAACATCCTGTTGGAAATCGAAGACCCGGTGACGGGAGAGGAGCCGGATGTTGCCTCCGAGGGTGACGGAATTCTCGAGTTCGAAGGGGAGTCGGAGGGGAAGGATGACTCAAAGGCAGTCGATGCCGGCCTCTGGCGGGAGATTGAACGGAGGGTAGGGTCCCAGGAGATTCCAGCCGATTCCATACTCGAGGATCCGCCGTATTACTCGCGCCCTTCCGAGGAGCGTTTCCTGGAGCATTATCTCGAGAGGATGAACACAGGCAGCGGTTTTTTTATCGTTGTTGAGGGAGAGGGAGGCACCGGTAAGAGCCGCCTGATCAGTGAGTTCCTGCTTCGCCAGAAGAGACGGAGCGCCCCGGGGGAGGATCCTGCCGAAGGTATCCGTTTTCTCGAGCTCGACTGTTCGCGAATCGAGGGAATCCCACTGCTTTATGAGCAGTTCCGTCCGAAGATCTCGGCCTCGCGTGCAACCCTGCGCGAGATGGTTGAGGAATTGAAGAAACGCTTTGATGAGAATCGTCATCCGACCATTCTGCGGGTACTGGAGCTCGGCAAGGCTTCTCCGCTGGTCTGTCACCTCCTGTCGTATCTCGGCACAAAGATGGAGGCGCTGCCGGTCACCGTTCTCGCCACCATCGACCCCGGGGAGATTCGCAAGAATGACTCGGTGAAGGCGTTGCTGCCAAGCCTCGATAAGGTGCTCAAGGAGCTCTACCTGAGACCGCTTACCGCCTACCAGATTCAGCGCTACCTGCAGAGGCTCTTTCGGGGCTACCTGAGAGGAGGAGAGCTGGCGAAGGATCTCTACCGCCTGAGCGAGGGTAATTTTACGAGGATACTCGATCTTCTCAGGAGCTTCTTTGATCGCAGGATCCTGACGGTCAACTCTGGCTCAAAGACGGTTACATACCGCCCCGATTTCCGCGAACTGGAGCTCGAGGAGGGCAAGAATCTTTACGAGAAATACCGCCAGGCCGGCCGGGTGGAGAGACAGGTCCTCGAATATGCGGCCTTTATCGGGCCGAGCTTCTTTTTTGATACCCTCGGGCGGCTTCACGATCTTGATGAGACGTCGCTTTATTTCGTGGTCCGCCAGCTGCTTGCCGATGGTTTCTTCACCGAGGAGAGCCGGACCTGGTACAGGTTCACCAACATGGCGTTCCAGAAGTACATGGCAGAGAGGATCCCGCTTCCGGACCGCGGGCAGCTTCATCGAAAGCTCTCGAGGCTGCTGCAGGATGTGCCGGTCCCGGAATCCCCCGGACTTTACCATCTGCGGGCGGTTCACTTCTGCGGCTGCCGGGAGTATTCAAAGGCGGTGCAGTGCTACCTCGAGGGGGCGCACCTCGCGCGGAATATCTACCAGGTTGACCTGGCGCGGGAGATGTACCAGGAGATCCTGCGAATCTACCGCGAGCTGGCCAGGCGGGAGGCTCCCCGCAAGGAGGTTACCGGCGTTCTCAAGGCCTGGTTTGGCCGGGATGGGAACTGGTATAAGATTCTTGGAGATCTCGGGGCAGACCAGGGCCATGCGAATGTCAAGATTGCCGATTTTGGTATCTCCTTCCGCACCGCGGATGAAGAAAGGGGCTATCCCGTCGGCCAGCGCCCGGCGCTCGGTACTCCGCGTTACCTGGCCCCTGAACGGGCAGAGGGCGGGCGTGGCGGGCCTCGGTCGGATATTTTTTCCCTGGGACTGATCGCCTACGAGATGATCTGCGGGGAGACGGTTTTTCCGTCCCTGAAGGGCAAGGGACTTGTTGAAGCCTACTGCAAGACGCAGATAAAAATCCCCCCCGATGAGCTGGGCAGGTTTCCCGGCGGCTTTGCCGAGCTGGTTGAAGGCATGCTCGAGATCAATTCTGAGCGCCGCCTCGATGCGGAACAGGTCATCAGGGAGATCGTGAGGCTGCAGTTTGAGCTGCGCATGGGGCCGCAGGGGGGCAAATAGTTCATCCCGCCCGCCGCAGCCGGCCTGTTTTTCTCAGAGCACCTTGTCTTTGAGTTCAGCAAGCACCTTGAGGGCTTCAAGCGGGGTCATCGAGTCGAGATCAAGGCTCTTGAGTTCACGGAAGATCTCGTCATTGACGCTCTGGAAGAAATCCAGCTGGATGGATTCGGACTTTCGTGCGTCCCCTTCCCTGGGTTTCGCGGTGCTGCGCGCCAGCGCCGGGCGGTTGTCAATGTCCAGGGACTGGTTTTCGAGATTCCCGAGAATCTCGCGGGCCCGGTCGATAACGCTGGTGGGGATTCCCGCCAGCCTTGCCACGTGGATCCCGTAGCTCTTGTCCGCCCCTCCCTCGACGATTTTCCGCAGGAAGATAATATCTTCATTCCATTCCTTGACGGCAAAGTTGAAGTTCCGGGCGCCGGCGAAGGTGCGGGTGAGCTCGGTAAGCTCATGGTAGTGGGTGGCGAAGAGTGTTCTGGCCTCAATATTTTCGGCAATGTATTCGGTGATCGCCCAGGCGAGGCTGACCCCATCGAAGGTGCTGGTTCCCCGGCCGACCTCGTCGAG
>JAYGDV010000299.1:0-6943 GCA_046582735.1 Planctomycetota bacterium | reverse complement strand
GCGACGATCTTTGAGTTGTCAGGCCCGGCGGCGCAGGCGCTCGCCGGCAGCAGGCCAGCCAGCAGCATGGTATAGATCCACTTCCTCCCGGGGAGGGCGGCTTTTGTCCGGTTGTTCTTTTCGGTTTGGTTTTTCATGGCGGTTACTTTTTCTCCTCGAGGTGCCTGTCGATAATTTTAAGCAACACTTTCAGGAAGGTCTTGCCCTCCTCCGGGGCCTGCTGGAGGCTCGTGGTGATGTTCTCCTTGAGCTTCTGGACAGTGTCACTGTCCATGGCCGGAAGATTCTTTTTCAGGAGCTTCACTCTCTGCTGCTCCTGGTCGGTGAGCCCGGCAAGATCGGGGTCGGGTTTTTCAGGTGCGGCTCCTTTCTTCGGAGCTTCTTTTTTCTTCGTGTGGAAGACCAGGACGGCCCGGTTCTCACGGGTGAAATATTTCCCGGCAACCCGCTTGATGTCCCCGGCCGTGACGGCCTGGAGCTTCTCCGGATCGGTGTTGATGGTTTCCCACCCCCTGTAGGAATCCCGCACCAGCAGCTGCAGCAGCAGTGAGAAGTTACTCCTGAGCTTGCGGAACTCGCTGGCCGCCCGCTGGTTCTTGACCTTCTGCAGCTCGCGGGTGCCCACCTCGTTTTTCTTGAGATCTTCGAGGACCCCCTCGAGTCCGGCCTGGACCTCACCGGGAGTGTGTCCATCGGCAGCGGTACCTGATACCTCGAAATAGCCCTCGTATTTGCGGCCCTCCTGGCCACCACCGGCCGAGGTCGCTATTTTTTTGTCAAGAACCAGGGATTTATAGAACCGCCCCGTCCGGCCGTTCAGTATGTCCTGCAACACTACGAGGGCAGGTTCATCGACATGGCCATCGGCCACTGAGTGGTACCTGAGCCTGACCTTCGGCTTGGTCTCGGCGTAGGCGACCATCTTTTTTTCCGCCAGCTGCTTGATCTCGATGGTTCGTACCGCGGGGGGATTACGTGGGCCCTTCTTGAGGCGGCCGAAGTACTTCTCGGCATGCCTGACAGCTTCCTCGGGGTTGAAGTCTCCGACGAGGCAGGCGGTAAGATTGTTGGGGGCGTAGTACACGCCGTAAAAAGACAGGGCCTCATCCCTGGTGATGCCCTCCACATCGCTGGGCCAGCCGATTACAGGCCAGCTGTAGGGTGATGACCCCCAGAAGAGCGCATCGAATTGTTCTTCAAATTTTCCTGTCGGGGTGCTTTCCACTCGCAGCCTCCGCTCCTCGCGCACCACGTCACGTTCGGAATAGAACTCGCGAAACACGGGGTTGTAGAGCCTGTCGGATTCCATCCAGAACCAGAGCTCGAGCTTGTTGGCCGGAACGTTCACAAAGTAGATAGTGAAATCGTAAGAGGTTCCGGCGTTCATGCCCGAGGCGCCGTTGGTCTTGTAGATCTTGTCGAATTCGTCTTTGACGATATTGGTCTTCTGGGCCTTGAGGAGCTCCTCGAAGTCCTTTCTCAGTTCCTGGTGGCGCTTTGAGCGCACGGCCGGATCGCGCACATCAGTGATCTCTCCGACACGAAGCCTCCTGGCCAGTTCCTCTTCCTCTTTCTGCATTTCTCTTTTAACAGCGTCAAGCTTTGCGAGAGTCTGCAGGTCCTTTTCGATATCCGAGGTCCCGATGGTGTGGGTTCCCTTGAACATCATGTGCTCAAAGAGGTGGGCGATCCCGGTTATGGCGGGCCGCTCATTCACCGATCCGACCTTGGCGATCCAGCCGGCGGTGATGTTGGGATCCCCGCGGCGTGGAACCATGAGCACCTTCAGCCCGTTTTCAAGAGTGTGTACTTTGACGTCGACGTTCTGTGCCACCGCCGGTGCGGCAAACGCGAGCACGAGTGCAGAGAGCAGTAATGCGTAAGGTTTCATAAGTTACCTCTGTTAGCAGTCTTCAAATCCACCGTTGGAAGGCGCCTATTGTACGCAATAGACCCTTCTGTCTGGAAGAGCCATCACTGCAACTGGAAGGCGCTTCGTGCAGGGGGGGCACGAAGAATCTCAACTGCCCGCCGGGCAGGTCTGCTCGGGGCAAGAGGTAAACAGTACGCCACGAGGCCGGGGTATCAGCGGCTGAGGAATTCAACCACCTGGTTGATATTGACCGGCAGTCCGATGTCATCGGTTGACGGGGCGCTGACGACCTTGACCAGCAGCTCCGCTGGCTCCACCGCGATGAAGGTACACTCCGGGGCGTCGCTGGTTTCGAGGCGATCGGAGTAGATCTTCTGAAGATTTTCCCGCTGGCGAACCTGGATGGCATCGCCGTCTTTGCAGATATAGCTGGGAATATCGGTTTTGCGGCCGTTGACCATGACGTGCCCGTGGGCTACGGCCTGGCGGGCCTGTGCCCTGGTATTGGCCAGGCCGGATCTGCGCACGACATTGTCGAGCCTGCGCTCACAGAGCAGGAGAAGGTTTTCTCCCTTGTTGCCGCCCTGCTTCTTGGCGATCTTGAAAAAGCGCTCAAGCTGGGTCTGGCTCAGACCGTAGTAGTGGCGAATCTTCTGCTTCTCCATCAGGCTCTTGGCGTAATCCGTCGGACGACGGCGCCTGGTGGGTTGTTTTCCGGGTGGGTGGGGGCGGCGATGGGTGGCGCGCAGCGCGCCAGCGGAATCGTAGATGTCCAGCCCGAGCCTTCTGTTAATTCTTGCCTTTGGACCTGTGTAATGTCCCATATATAAAAAGCTTCTATGGTTAGAGTACGCTGGGGAGGGAATCTCCCACAGCCAAACAAACAAAAAAACAGTGTTTGGGGTTCAATATCAAGGAGATTTTTCAGGCTGTGCCTGTGGGAAGTCCAGAATCTCCCGTAGCTGGCTAATTTTAAGGTCTGCCTGTTCCGAAAACCTTGAATTATTTTGATTCAAAAGAAGCACTGAAACCGCTCCAGCGCTTCTTGCAGCTTCAATATCGAATATGTAATCACCAGTAACCAAAGTATTTGCAGGCTCAGTCCCAAGTCTCCGGCAAAGCAGGAGAACCGGTTCAGGTGATGGTTTTACGGGAGCTTCCTCCCGGCTGAGGGTCTCATTGACCTCCAGGTGGTGTTTTTTCATCACCGTGTCGAGAGATCGGCGGCTGTTACGGGTGAGAATAGCGGTGGGGATTTTTCTTTTCCTGAGCTCATCGAGCAGCTCTCGTGCACCCGGTTGCAGGGTAGAGGTGATTGCGGCTTTCTCTTCGTGGGCTTCGAGGACCTTGCGGGCCGCCTCCGCCTGCGCTGGACCGAGGCGCTCGAGCTCTTCGAGGATGGGGCCTTCGGTGATTCCCATCTCAGCCCGGATCGCGGCAAAGTCGAGCTGGGGGATGGTCAGGGTTCCATCGAGATCGAAGATGAACGCCTTCAGAGTGGCGGGGCCTCGAGCGGGCAAGCCTGGGCGCTGAAAAATAAGACTCAGGCCTCCTTTTTGCCCGTTCCTTCGCTAATCTCAGCCTTGGTAGTGACCGTGATTTTTCTTTTTTCGTCGGGGGCAGAGGATTCTTTCTGGACGAGTCCCTGCCCGAACTGCAGGAGGTCGTTTTTATTCTCGGCGATCGACAGCAACTGGGAATAATCTCCCGCCTGCCGGCTCAGCTCCATCAGGCTCGGGCAGATGGCCAGTGGCCCCGGAACCTCCCGGAGATATTTCACAAAAACGTCGAGGGCATCGGCGGGGCGTCCTACCTTGGAAAGCAGGAAGACCAGGACCTCCGCGGGGAAGTTGTTCCCATCTTCATCGGGATCGTTTCTTTCAACCTTGGCTGTGTAATAGCGCACCGCTCCATCTACGCCTTCCCCGGCAAGGGCGCGCAGCAGGATCCTGTAGTCGTTATAAAAATCTTCGAACGGAGGGGGTTCGGCCAGCTGGTAATCCCGTCCAAGGCGGCGGCCGTAATCGCACATCTGGGTTGCCTTGCGGATGGTCTCGGGGTCTTCGAGGCTGCCTGCTGCCTTGATGCAGGACTGGAGGTGGGAGATGTCGACATGGTAGCCGAGGCTTTCAAACAGCCACTCTCGTTCAGCGATCAGGGCGCTGATGTTGTCTTCGGTGGCGGCCTCTTCGTTCTCGGTGGTTTCGATATCATTGCGCAGGCTCTCGAGCAACTCGCCGTAGAGCTGGTCGATCAGCAGCTTGCCGCATTTTTCCCTGTCCTCGCCCTGGTGGGGGAACTGGTGCTCGAAGGTGGTGATGGCCCGGCAGGTACCGTAATGAGAGAGGATCAATTCGTATCCTCTCACCGGGTGGGCACCCTGGTTGAACGCGACATCGATGATCCCATCGAGATCGTCCTCGTCGCTTTCCTCCTCGTCCTCGTTGTATTCGCCCCAGTCTTCCGGAGGTTCCCAGGAGGAAATTGCTGCAGCTATGTCGTCGGTTTCCTCGATTGCCCTGAAATAGGGCCAGGCCAGGCCGATCTTGTTCTCTGAAAGAAAGTGCCCCCCGATGACGCGGCAGACCTCCACGTAGTAGTCTTCCACCTCCTGGCGGTGTTCTTCAGGGATCTCCCTGATGGAGTTGCTTCCCTCGATCGGCAGTCCGAGCTCGTGGCGCTTCTTCATCAGCAGGGCCTCGAAAAGCTGGGGAAACTTTTTCTCGGCTTCCAGGGTTTCTGCCAGGAAATCAAGGGCCGCGGGTATCCCTGAGCTCTCGAGCGTTTCGGCCAGTTTGTTGAAATGCACGGGGGTGTCCCCGGCATTGGTTTCCTGTTTTTCTTCTGAACTCATCTCGTCCATCCCGTTCTAAAGGTGAAACGATCAGGTTAACCGAGGTGGGGCTGGATTCCAAGAGTGCAGCCTTTCCTCGGGGGACCCATAGCAAAAGCGGTTTAATTACTGTATCTTAGGCACCTCGCATTTTATTTCACAGACCCTTATTAAGTAGCTGCAGAATGACGCAAGAATCTGTAACGATCACTGATCATCGCACCGGCGAGTCCTACGATATTGACCTGGTGGACGGCGCCCTGCCGGCAATCGCCCTGCGGCAGATCAAGACCCCTGATGACGATTTCGGGCTCATGACCTATGACCCCGCTTTTACCAATACCGCCTCTTGCAGGAGTACGATCACCTATATCGATGGTGATAAGGGTATTCTTGAATACAGGGGCTACCCGATCGATGAGCTTGCAGAAAAGAGCAGCTTCCTCGAGGTGGTACACCTTCTCCTGCATGGAGAGCTGCCCGGAGCTGATGAGCTGGGCGAGCTTGCCGGCATCGTGGGTGGAAACATGGCCGTCGAAGACAGCATGAAGAAGTTCATCGATGGATTTCTTCCGGACGCGCATCCGATGGGGATGCTCATCAGCAGCCTGGCCTGTCTCTCTACCTACTATCCTGAAGCCAAGGATGTCACCGACCCGCAGAACCGTATGAAGCAGATCCACAGGCTGCTGGGCAAGGTGCCGACTCTCGCGGCCTATGCCTTCCGCCGTACCGCGGGGCTGCCGTATCCGGATCCGGATCCAGCACTGAGCTTCGCCGGCAATTTCCTGAAGATGGTTTTTGCCGATGAGGACGGCTCTTACACCCAGGACCCGGTCCTGGAGAAGGCCATGGATGTGCTCTTTACACTCCATGCTGACCACGAGCAGAATTGTTCGACAAGTGCCATGCGGGGTGTCGGAAGCTCCTACAGCGATCCCTATTCCAGCCTGGCTGCCGCCGCCGCGGCCCTCTACGGCCCCTTGCACGGTGGAGCTAACGAGGCTGTGCTCAGGATGCTCGATGAGATCGGCGACAAGGAAAACATCCCGGGCTTCATCGAACAGGTGAAGGACAAGGACAGCAACAGGCGCCTCATGGGCTTCGGCCACCGGGTCTACAAGAACTACGATCCCAGGGCCAAGATCATCAAGGATCTCGCCTACGAGGTCTTCGAGGTCCAGGGTATGAACCCGCTGCTCGATATCGCCCTCGAGCTCGAAAAGATCGCTCTCGAAGACGAATATTTCGTCGGCCGCAAGCTCTACCCCAACGTCGACTTCTATTCCGGCCTGATCTACCAGTCGATGGGCTTCCCGACCCCGATGTTCCCGGTCCTCTTCGCGATTGGCCGCACCTCGGGCTGGTTGTCGCAATGGAACGAGTTCTTCGACGACAAGGACCAGCGCATCGCGCGGCCCAGGCAGCTCTACCAGGGCTCGCCTACGAGGTCTTACGAGAAGTAGTTCGACAGGCCGCTTCAGCCGAATCGTTTGCGTAGCTCGCTGATCCGTTCAGGCGTTGGCGGGTGGGTGTCGAAAAAAGAGTACGGTTCGCCCTGGCAGTTGTCTTCCAGGATTTCCAGCGCCTGGCGGAGGCCCCGGGGATCGAACCCCGCCCTTTTTGCCAGGCGGGCTCCCTCGCGGTCAGCCTCGAACTCATTTTCCTGGCTGTAACCGCGATCGATGAGTTCTTCGGCGAGTTTTATCGCCTTTGACAGGAGCGCGTTATTGATGCTGACCAGTCTTCGAATCACCATAGATGCCCCAAGTCTCTTCAGGTAATGGGAGGAGTCGATGTGCGCAACCTCGTGGGCGAGCACTCCAGCTATCTCATCTTCAGAAGGGCAGATGTCCAGGAGCGCCTGGGTTATCAGGATGCTGCCGCCCGGGATTGCACTGGCATTGGGGTGCGGGTCATCTACGACGATGAAACGAAAGGGAATATAGCTTCGCCTGGCACACGCGGCGAGCCTGCGGCCGATTCTCTGAACGGTTTCAGCCGCCTTTGTTTTCTCGATTTCAGGTGTTTTTGAAAGGAGTTTCTCGCGTACTCGCCTCCCGACCAGTTTTTCGATTTCTGCTAATGGGCCGCCGGGTTTACCAATGCTTTTCAGCACATCCCAGCCCGCCTTGAATTTTTTACCGAGAGGTCTGGACAGCCTAGGAAGATGTTTCGGCAGGAGATACAAGAGCAGAATAATGATGAAGAGGAGCGCGATTTTTTGGATCAAAGGG
>JAYGDV010000165.1:0-2052 GCA_046582735.1 Planctomycetota bacterium | reverse complement strand
GGCGGCGGCAAGGTCTGGAGATGTCGAGGGCGTCAAATGGCATCTTGAGAAGATGGGGGGAAAGGCAGCCATCGACCGAAAGGATGGTCTTGGCGCTGCCGCGCTCAGCTGGGCAGCTGGCCTGGGTCGCTTTGAGGTTGTTGAGTACCTGGTCAAGAACGGTGCCAACGTCAACATCACCAACAAGGAGGGGAAGACCCCGCTGGATGATGCCCTCACGCCGCTGGATGAGCAGGCTGCGGAGTTTATCTCGGGCATTTTTCGTGTAGAGATCGACCCCGAGGTCGTCAATGAGATCAAGCCGAAGATTGCCGAACTGCTTCGCAAGAACGGTGGAAAGAACGGAAGCCAGCTTGGGGGGCTCAAGGGCGGTGATATCTGGGCAGCGGCCAGGGCCGGAGACGTGGAGGCTCTCAAGGGCCACGTTAAAGCCGGGACCGATATAGATAAGAAGGACCAGTTCGCAACGACTCCGCTTCACTGGGCCGTGGCTCTCGGCAAGATTGATGCTGCAAAATACCTGCTGTCGCAGGGCGCGGATGTCAACCTTGCCAACAACGAGGGGGTTACCCCCCTAGATGAAACCCATAAGCCCTGGAATCGCCTGGCTGTGGACTTCATGAGGAATTTCTTCCGGGTGGAGACAGATGTCGAGGAAGTGAATGCCGGCAGGAAAGTAATCCAGCCTCTGCTCAAGGCTAAGGGGGCTAAGCGAGGGGCAGGAAGCGGAAAATAGCCGGTTGCCCTGTGGGCTTAAGCAGGGAGCTTACCGGGTGAGGAAGATCTTGCTGGCGGTGGTGGCGTGGAGCAGGTCGCGCAATCCGTACCCCTTGCGCTTCATAAGGCTCGCGATCTTCTTGAGCTCGGTCCTGTCGGTGCCGAGCATTTTTCTGCCGATGGCGTAGGTGAGGAACTTGGAGGCAAGACCCTGGGTGAAGCTGTCTTTTCGAGAGACCAGGGCTTTTTTGTATTCACCGATATTGCGGTACTTCTGGCCCGAGGGCAGCCGTCCACTGGTATCGACACGGGCCTTGTTCTCGTAGGTTTCCCGGAAACCTCCAATGGCATCGTAGTTTTCAAGGCCGAAGCCCAGCGGGTCGATGTGACGGTGGCAGGTGGCGCACTTGCTGTTCCTGGTGTGGGCGCTGAGCTGCTGGCGCAGGGTTCTCGTTCCACGCGTATCGACAGCCAGGGCGGGTACGTTGGGCGGCGGGTTGGGCTTTCTCAGGCCCAGGATGTTCTGGAGAATCCAGATCCCGCGAAGGACCGGGGAGGTCTCCACTCCGTTGGAGGTGCTGGTGAGGACAGCGCCCTGGGTGATGAAGCCGCCGCGGCGAAGATCAGGCAGGCTGACCTTTACGAAACCGAATTCCTTAACCTCCTTCAGCCCGTAGTGCTCGGCCAGGTCGGAGTCAACAAAGGTGTAGTCAGCGCTGAGGAATTCAGTTACCGGCCGATTCTCATCCAGCATGTACTTGAAAACCATGAATGATTCGGTTGTGAAGGATTCTTCAAGGCCGTTGTCGTAGAAGGTTTTGAACTTCTTCTCATCAGGCGGCAGCTCGGTAATGTTCTCGATATTCAGCCACTGGTGCAGGAAGTTCCTGATGAAAGACTCGGCTTTCTTGTCTTTCAGCATTCGCTCAACCTGCTCGCTGATGACTTCTTCATCGGTGAGCTTGTCGGCGGCGGCAAGATCGAAGAGGATCTTGTCCGGCATTGAGTTCCACAGGTAGTAGCTCAGCCGGGAGGCGATTGCGTAGCTGTCGAGCTTGCCCGGATCTTCGTAGAAATAGAGGAACCGGGGAGAACACAGGATGGCGGCATAGGCTCGTGAAGCCTTTGATTTTTCGGCAAGTCGAACATAGGGAGCGATCTGGGCGTCTGTAACAGGGCGCCTGAAGGCGAGGGCTGCGAACTCCTTGAGCTCTTCCTTGCTGGTGGATTTCTTGTCGAAGTCAGTGTACTCAACCGCGTCCTCGGCTGTCTTGATCATGTGGCTGATCAGGAAGTCGCTCATTCGCTGGGAGCTGCCGATGTTGTCGAAGCCTT
>JAYGDV010000134.1:0-1968 GCA_046582735.1 Planctomycetota bacterium | reverse complement strand
AAAGTTGTCAACACCAAAAGGCGGGCGGTTTTCTGGAAAACTAGTCATTTCGTCTTTTGCCCGTTTCTCAGATATACTTCAAAGGATGACTAAAAACCTGCTCAAGACACTTCCACAGGTAGAAAAAGCTCTCCAATGGCCGGAGATCAGTGCGCTTTGCGAGAGATGTTCCCGCAGTGAAATTACACGGGTGCTGCGTACAACTCTCGATGAAATCCGCTCGGCGCTCCTTTCAGAGAGCCTTGAGGCGGAGAGGGCTGAGCTCATCGCTTCGAGGGAAGGTATCGTGGCGCGGCTCAGAAAGCTCCTGGCCGCCCGCCTGCGCTCATCCTACCGCAGGGTCATCAACGGCACCGGGGTCCTGTTGCACACAGGCCTGGGCCGCTCAGTACTGTCTTCGGCAGCAGTTGACGCTTTCCGGAACAACCACACGGGCTACTCCATCGTCGAGGTCGATGGCCACAGCGGAGAACGCAACCAGCGCGAAGGAGCGCTCCGGGAGGTCCTGTGTGAATTGACCGGGGCCGAGTCAGCCACCGTCGTCAACAACAACGCCGCCGCCACCCTCCTCATTCTCGCCACCTTTGCCAGGGGCAAGGAGGTCATCGTATCACGCGGACAGCTTGTTGAAATCGGCGGCTCCTTCCGCGTGCCCGATATCATGGAAGAGAGCGGTGCGCAACTGGTGGAGGTCGGAACGACGAACCGGACCTATGCAAAAGATTTCGAGGCGGCGATCACGCCGCAGACCGGGATGCTGCTGGAGGTTCACACCTCCAACTACGCGATCCGCGGTTTCGCCCATCACACTGCGCTGGAGGATCTCGTCGAGCTCGGCGCCGAAAGAGGACTGCCGGTGGCGAGTGATCTCGGCTCCGGCTGCTTCCTCGACATGATAAAATTCGGCTTTGAACACGAGCCGCTGGTGCGGGACAAGGTGCTCGCCGGCCCGGAGGTCGTCTGCTTCAGCGGCGACAAGCTGCTCGGTGGTCCGCAGGCGGGTATCATCGTCGGCAAGAAGGCCGCCGTCGAGAAGGTGCGTGCCCATCCTCTCTTCCGCGCCCTGCGGGTTGACAAGGTCAGCCTCACCCTGCTGGAGGCAACGCTGCGGCTCTACCGCAACCCGGAGCAGGTCCAGGAAAACATCCCCATCCTGCGAATGCTCAGCAACACGACGGAAAGCCTGAAAGAACAGGCTGATGCTTTCGCCGCAGAATTCGAAGGCAATAGCGGCAGGCTCAAGCTCGAGGTCATCGAGACCTCGGCACAGACCGGCAGCGGTTCCCTCCCGGACCAGGCCATTCCCAGCTGCGGCATCGCCATGGAACACTCCGAGCTGAACCCCCGGAAACTCTCCGAGGCCCTGCGCTCTGCCAACCCGCCGGTATTCACCCGGGTTCACGGGGAGCGCGTCCTGGTGGATTTCCGCACCCTCCTCGATGGAGACACCGAAGAGCTCGCGGGGATTCTCAAACGCCTCGTCTGAGCAGGCCGGACCGGCTCAGACGTCACAGAGCCTGACAGCCTCGTTGAGAGACTTGAGCGGATCGCGAGTCGGGATGAATTCCTGCCCCACGTAGCCCTTATAGCCGGTGGCTGCAATGGCCTTCATGATACCGGTGTAATGAAGCTCCTGTTCGTCGTCGAGCTCGGCACGTCCGGGAACTCCGGCGGTGTGATAGTGCCCGATGTAGTCCTTGCACTCCCGCAGACGAACGATCACGTCCCCCTCCATGATCTGTACATGGTAGATGTCGAAGAGCATCTTCATCCGGGGAGAGCCGACCCGCTTGCAGACCTCGAGGGCATACTCGATCTTGTCGCACATATAGCCCGGATGCCCCTTCATCTTCACATCGACGCGGGAGTTGAGCATCTCGAGGCAGATATCGACCTTCTTCTTCTCGGCATGGCCGACGATCTTCTTGAAGCCGGAGACCATATTGTCGATGGCATCCTCATCGCTGA
>JAYGDV010000082.1:0-4014 GCA_046582735.1 Planctomycetota bacterium | reverse complement strand
CGGACATTACGGGCACCGAGGTGATCCAGGAGGATAAAGGCACGGGAGAGCGGAACTTCAGGTTTCTCCAGGGGCCTGTGTTCGCCAATGTAATTCTTGCCGATGAGATCAACAGGACTCCGCCCAAGACCCAGGCCGCGTTGCTGGAGGCTATGCAGGAGCGCCAGGTGACGGCTGGTGGCAAGAAGCACGAGCTCGATGAGCCCTTCTTTGTCCTGGCCACCCAGAACCCGATTGAGCAGGAAGGAACCTATCCCCTTCCAGAGGCCCAGCTGGACCGTTTCATGTTCAACATCCTCGTAGATTATCCGACCGAAGATGAGGAGGTCGAGATCATGAAGAGGACCACGGTCGGAACGGAGGCAGAGGTTGAAGAAATCCTCAATGGTGAGGAGATCATGGAGTTGCAGGAAATAGTCCGAAAGGTGCCGGTTGCAGATGAGGTCATTCGCTATGTCCTCAGGCTTACACGGGCAACCCGGATCAACAAGGATGAGGCTCCCGAGTACATCAAGGGCTGGCTTGCATGGGGGGCGGGGCCGCGAGCTTCGCAATACCTCATCCTTGGAGCCAAGGCCCGGGCTGTCCTCTACGGCCGCAACCATGTATCGGCTGAGGATGTCCAGGCGGTTGCTTACCCCGTACTGCGCCACAGGATCCTGACGAACTTCAGTGCGGAAGCCGAAGGAGTCAGTCCTGAAATGATTATCGATCGCCTGGTGAAGGAAACGCCCGTACACGACCCAGGTGCGGCAGGGGCCGCTGCCAGCGGGTAGTGGAGTACTGCGGGCAGGCATTGTCTTCGTCTTGTGCTTTAATTTCTTCGGTAGAAAGTTTTCAGGGAGAGATGATTGGCTGCTGAATCGCCTTCCAAGTACCTCGATCCCAAGGTCCTGAACGGCATATCCCGGCTGGAGATCAAGGCCCGGTTGATTGTGGAGGGGTTTATATCCGGTCTCCACCGCAGTCCGTACCATGGCTTCAGTATCGAGTTTGCTGAGCATCGTGAATACGTTCCCGGTGATGATGTCCGTCACATTGACTGGAAGGTTTTCGGGCGCTCCGACCGTTTTTACATCAAGCAGTACGAGGAAGAGACCAACCTCAGCACCCACATATTGCTGGATGCCTCGGAGTCCATGACCTACGGATCCGATGGGGTCAGCAAGTTTGACTACGGAGTGATGGTGGCTGCATCGCTCTCCTACCTGCTCCTGCGCCAGCAGGATGCCGTCGGGCTTGCTCTTTTTGATGAGAAGGTCTGCGATATGGTGGGGGCGCGCTCGACAGGATCTCATCTCAAGACCCTCCTGGAGCTGGCTGAGAATCCCGGCCTGAAAGAAAAGACCGATCTCGGTGTTATTCTGCACGAGTTTGCCGGCAGGATTCACCGCCGCGGCCTGGTCGTCATCATCTCAGACATGCTGGATGATATCGAGCACATCGAGCAGGGGCTGAAGCATCTGCGCTACTGCAACCACGAGGTGATCCTCTTTCACCTGCTCGACACCGATGAGAGGACCTTCCCCTTTCAGAATATGACGATGTTTGAGGGCATGGAGGGAATGGGTGAAGTCCTGGCTAATCCCCGTCTTCTCAAAGAGGCCTACCTCGAGGAGTTGGAGAGCTTTCTCGGCCGCTTGCGAAGGGTTTGCCGGAACAATCGATTTGACTACGTGGCCCTTGATACGAGTGATCCACTCGATGTGGCTCTCTCTACCTACCTGGCTAAGCGTACAGGGAGTCTCAGGCGGTGAGCAGTTTCTTTGCCAATCCCCTTCTGCTCTGGTTAGGAGCCCTTGTTGGCGTTCCGATCCTGATCTACCTGATCAACCGTCAGCGCTATAAACGCCGCAAATGGGCCGCCATGGAGTTCCTGCTGAAGGCGCTCAAGAAAAGCCGTCGCCGGCTGCAGGTGCAGAACCTGTTGCTGTTGTTGATCCGGTGCCTGATCGTGCTCCTGCTGGCGCTGGCTGTCGCCCGTCCGCGCATGCCTCCCAACACTGCTTTCAGTACAGTTGGAGGTAACAGGAACTGGATTTTTGCAATCGACACATCCTTCAGCATGGACTACGTAGCTGGAGGGTCGAGCCTGCTGGAGAGTGCGAAGCGGACTATTCTCGACGTGGTGGATACGTATGTGGACAAAGAGGCCTATGTGGCGGTGATGACGCTGGGGCACAAACCCATGGTGGTGCTTGAGCGAAAGCAGATGAACGACAGGAACCGGGCCCTGCTGGAGGCGGAGCTCGGCCGTTTGACGAGTGTCAGCAGGGAGTTGCGCCTGGTAACATCCCTGCGCTCTATCAAGGATCTCAGCGAGCAGTTCGTATCCTTCGACGGCGGCCCTGTTGAACCCTGCAGGATCGTTCTGCTGAGTGACCTGCAGCGAAAGGACTGGCTGGGAGATGAAGGCCCCAGGTCACCGGAGACCAGGCAATTGCTCAAGGAGCTCAAGCAGGATGGCCACGATGTCGTTTTTTCCCGGCTTGCGGCTGCAGAGAGCAACCGGCCCAATGTGGCGATTACCGACCTGGCGGTAAAGCCTGATCTCTTCTCAAAAGGCGTAACCGTTGAGATCCAGGTAACCCTCAAGAACTACGGTGACCGGGAAGCCGATGGTCTTGTTTTTACCATTCGGGTTGATCCTGCTCCGGGAACGGAGAGTGGTGAAGCCGGGGAGGGAGAGATCCTGAGGATTCCGGCCGGAGGCGAGGTTACGCGCAGCCTTCCCTACCGTTTTGATGAAGCCGGCTACCATACGGTTGTCGCCGAGGTGCGTACCGATGGTCTTATCATAGACAACAAGCGTTTCCTCGCTGTTGAGGTTCGCGATGAAATAAAGGTCCTGCTGGTGGATGGAGACCCTGCGGTCGATCCGCTCGATACCGAGACCTTCTACCTGCAGACTGCTCTGCAGCCGAGAGATGATTCCCTGGCTGTTCTCGGCGGACGGATTACCCCGTTTCAGCCGGTCAACCTGTCCGCAGATCTCGTGCGTGATATGAATTGGAAAAGGTATTCGATGGTGGTCCTGGCTAACCTCGAATCGATCGCCCCGGCTGAGCTTGCCACCCTGCAAAGCTATGTTGATGAGGGGGGGGTCCTGGTTGTCTTCATGGGGGATAACGTTGATCCCCAGGTTTACAACAGACTCTTTCATGCCGCGGGCGCGAAGAGCCTTCTCCCATTCGAGGTGGTCGAACAGCGTGGAGACAGTCTCAGCCCCGTCTACCTGCAGTTTTCAGACAGCTCCCATCCCGTGGCTGATTATTTCGCCCAGCACAAGGAACGTACAGAGCTGCATCGCGCCCTGGTGCCCTTCTATCGTTTCATGAAACTTGCAGTGCCGGAGGATGAGACCGGTGCCCGGATCTTCTGCCGCTACAACGATCTTGACAGGAGCCCTGCTGTTTTTGACAACCCCTACGGCCGTGGGCGGGTCATGTGGTTCACCTCATCTGCCGATGATGACTGGAACGAGTTTCCTGCCTGGCAGGATTACGTGGTGTTCCTCTATGAATCGATTGCCTACCTCGTTGGGTTCCGCACCCTGAATGACAACCTGGGGATCGGCGATGAATTTCAGCGATTTTACGATGGCTCCGAATTCGCCCTGGAGGTCATGCTTCACGCCCCATCGATTCCTGGAAGAAGCCTGCCTGGAGGGCGTACTGCTCGAACCCCGATGCGTGAACTTGAAGATCCCGGGAGGTTTTCCATAACCTATGGCCAGACAGACATCCCGGGGCTCTACAGGCTGGATTTGAACCGCAGTGTTGAAAGCGGCGGTGTCCCGGCAGAAGATGCCGCGAAGTCCGACTCCGTCGAGTATTTCAGCGTCAATATTTCCACAGATGAGAGTGATCTCCGTGGAATAGATGCCTCGGAGCTGGAGACCCACTTCGGTGTAGAGTCCGGACAGTTCGTGGATTATTCAGAGAAGGTGGAAAACCGCCGGCAAGAGCAGAAACAATTGCTTGGCCGCGAGTTCTGGAAGTATTGCCTGGCAGC
>JAYGDV010000016.1:0-4693 GCA_046582735.1 Planctomycetota bacterium | reverse complement strand
GGCCGCTCACGCCGGAGCGGGCTTCCCTTCCCGAACAATTTTATCGCCGGGGGCGACCTCTTCGCCGATTTCGAGATCGACACCTCCCCCCCCGCACTGGAGAAAGCCTCGAAGACCGATCGGCATATCTTTGAGAGCCTGCGCGATGTGAACACAGGCGTCCCGGGTGCCCCCGGGTGTATCGACTGCCACCAGGTTCACCCGGGCTCCACCCGCAAGCACCGCCGGCTCAGCCCTGGACCCGCTTGCGGCGGTTGCCACGGAGAAGGTAAACCGAAACAGGTGCAATGGAGCCGGGATGTGCATAATAAGACCTGCGGTTATTGAACAGCGACGGAGAGTACCTGCCATGACGGACCCGGAAAACGAAATCGATTACGAGAACTCACCCGACGGCGAGCCCCTCGATGAGACCGATGTCAGCCTGCGCGCTTACCTCGCGAAGCGTTCCGAAGAACACCTGGCCCAATACCGCGGTGACTGGAGCGACGAGCAGGTCGTCGAATGGGACGGCAACTTCCGCAACGACGGCAACCTCATGCTGGTTTGTTGCGAGCGGGACGTCGACGTCGATGAATTCCGCCGGGTTCTCCAGGAGCACCTCACGCTGCGAGGCATCCGGCCCGAAGCGTGAAACGGGAAAAAAGCCCCCGGCCGTAGCCGGGGGCCCCCCGCTTCTGAAATCCTCCGGGAAAGCTGAATTTCCCGGCGGACCGCGTCCGAAGACGCTCAAGAAATCAATTGCAGGACACCGGCGCAGTCTCACAGCCGAGACCAGCCGCCTCGGTCCATACGCCGCAATCCGGGTAGGGTGCCGGAAGCGCAGGACCTCCTGCAAAGAGGTGAGTTAAGGAATAGATCGGATCAGTAATATTCACCTGGCCATCGTCATTGGAGTCCATCGACTCCATGCAACCTGAAGAAGGACCACCTGTAAACTGGTGGGTCAGGCTGAAAATAGGATCTGACAGGTCGATGCTTCCATCGCTGTTGTCATCGCCGCGCATGAACATCATCGGCAGCTCGTTGCCGCCCACGGGCTCTTCTCCGTCACAATTGGCCGAGCGGTAGACCACGTGCATGACCCAGTCACCGCTGAGGCCGAGAGCACAGGCATCGCTCCAGCCGCCGGGGATCGCCTTGACGACGTTCTTGCCCGGCTGGCAGCCATCTCCATCGTGAACCATGGAGGCGGCGGTCAGGATCTCTGCGTTCGTATCGGAAAACTCCATGGTCACGGTGAAGGGGCCTGACTCGACCCTCACACCGCCCTGTTCTTCGAGGCTGAACTCGTTGATGAAACCATCGACGAAAGCGGGGCCCTGTAGGGAGGCCAGCCTTGCGCCCGGATTCGGCAGGCCGTTCTCATAAATATGCAGCGCACCCTGGAGCATATTCGGCGTATCGCCGAGAACAGAACCCCAGCCCACCCCGATCCTGAGAATCTCGATGGGATATTCTTCCGGTGCCACATCCAGCACCACACCGGCCTCTTCCCCTGCAACGAAGCAGGGACACATGATCTGGCCGGCCCCCTCGGTATTGCTCAAGGGAAACTCATCGCCGCACTGGCCCCATACAACAGTTGATAACAGCGCAAAACATACGCTCACCGCTAAACGGATACAGGTTCTCTGTACCATTACTCAACCCTCCCAATAAAATGGGCCAAGCGGCGCGGGGGTGCCACCCTGTACGGCCCACAATCTGCCCGACGGGTCAGCCGGAAACTTACATGCCCCTATCCGGCTCCCACAAAACCAATGCTAAGGTTGGTTTTTTTGATCGTCAAGAAATGAAAACCACAAAGAAATCAACTTTTTCAGCAGGGCCCGGTAACCCTGTTTTTCAGCAGAGACCGCTTGCCACGACGTTGCAGAAGCGGTTGAATTGACAGCAGAACTGCTGGGGCCCTACCGGCCCCACAGGGGCAGAGTTGTTTAAAACTGGGGAATTGGGTTTTTTGGGGGGGATGGCGATGAGGTTTTTTCTACTCACTGCAGCCGTACTGCTTTCACTGAATACGATGGGTTCGCAGGCACAGGCGCAGCAGGGCAAGCGCATCGTGGCCTACTACACGGCCTGGAGTATCTACGCACGCAACTTCTTCGTCACCGATATCCAGGCGGAGAAGCTGACCCACATCAACTACGCCTTTGCCAACATCGCAAACGGCGAGATCGCCCTGGGCGACCGCTGGGCCGATATCGAGAAGTCCTACCCGGGTGATTCCTGGGATGACCCCCTGCGGGGAAATTTCAACGCCCTCCTCAATCTCAAGGAGCGCCATCCACACGTCAAGACACTGATATCCGTCGGCGGCTGGACCTGGTCCGGAAGATTTTCTGACGTCGCGGTGAGCGCTGACTCCAGGAACCTCTTCGCGGCCTCCTGTGTCGACTTCATGACCCGCTACGGCTTCGATGGCATCGACATCGACTGGGAATACCCGGTCAGCGGCGGGCTGGACTCCAACCGCACCCGCCAGGAAGACCGGGAAAACTTCACCCTGCTGCTGGCTGAGTTCCGCCGCCAGGTTGACGAGAAGGCCGTTGCCGATGGGCAGCCGTACCTGCTCACCATTGCCGCCCCGGCGGGATCGGGAACCTACGCCAATATCGAGATCGACCGGATCCATCCCCTGCTCGACTGGATCAACCTGATGAGCTACGACTTCAACGGCGGCTGGAGCGCACAGACCGGGCTCAACGCGGGGCTCTTTGCGGTGCCGGATAACGAAAACAAGATCCCCGGCCTCAACGCGGCCGCGGCCCTCGAGGCCTACCTCGATGCAGGGGTGCCGCCTGTAAAGCTCCAGATGGGGGTCCCCTTCTACGGCCGCGGCTGGCGTGGTGTCGCCGATGTCAACAACGGCCTGCACCAGCCCCACCGCGGGGTGCCCACGGGAACCTGGGAAAACGGCGTCTTCGATTATTCCGACCTGGTAGACAACTACCTGCCGGAGTACACCCGCCACTGGCACGAGCAGGCGAAGGTACCCTGGCTCTACAACGCCGACACCGGGGTCATGATCACCTACGACGACCCGGAATCGCTAGCTCTCAAGGTCGACTACGTTAACGAGCAGCGCCTCGGCGGCGTCATGCTCTGGGACCTCAGCAGCGACGACGAAGAAGACTCCCTGCTGAGCGTATTGCACGAGGGGCTGCGCCAGCCGCCTGCGGCTCGTTTCATCCGGGGCGACTGCAATACCGATGCGATGATCGACCTGACAGATGCTGTCTACCTGCTGAACTACAACTTTACCGGCGGCCCGGCCCCGGCCTGCGCCGCGGCCTGCGACGCGGATGGAGATGGTCAGATCAACGGCACGGTCACCGACGCGCTCTACCTGCTGAGCTTCAGCTTCCTTGGTGGAGCGCCCCCCCCAGCGCCCTTCCCGGCCTGTGCAACGGCGGGCCGCCCCTCCGACGAGGCGCTCGGCTGCGAGGAGACGGTCAAGGACTGCAGAAACTGAGCATTCTGGCGGATTGACAGCCTCAATTTGCCGGCGGAGGCTCCATTTCCAGCGAAGAGTTTGACCTCTGCGGGGCTCCAGATATAATCCCCGGAAGAAAAGAAGCGATTCCACGGAAGCCTCGGAACCCCTGGAGATATTGATGAAAAAAATTATTCTCGCGGGCCTCATCGCAGGAATCGCCAACTTCATGGCAGCCTTCGCCCTCCAGGTATCGGGGCTCCACGACCTCAAGATCTCCCGCTTCAAGGATGAAAAAGCGGTAGAGGCGGTCCTTCGTGAAAACGCTCCTGAGCCGGGCTTCTATTTCCTTCCGTATGCCGACACCACCGGACTTTCCCCTAAGGATGCCGCAAAGGCCAAGCAGGCCCTGATGAAAGAAATCCACAAGAGGATGTTCGTCACCGGAGCGATCAGGCCCTCCGGCGGCAAGCCGATCAGTGAAAGCATCATCCTGCAGCTCATCACCTGCTGCCTGTGCTCCATTGCGCTGGCAGCACTGCTCTGCGGGATGGGAAAGAAAAGCTTCGGCCGGCGCCTGGGCGTCACATTCACCATCGCGCTCTTCGGCTTCGCTGCCTTCATGGTGCCCTTCTGGACCTGGTTCGGCTACCCGGGCAGCTTCATCCTGGTTGAGCTTGTCGATACGGTCATTCTCTGGGGAATAACGGGCTCGGTGATCGCCCTGCTCTTCAGGCGTTTCGAGGGCGGCTGAAAGCCGCGCGAAAAAGGGACGGTCCGTCCCGAAGAAAACGCCGCAGGTAAAGCGGAGGCCTGAGCCTACCTGACATTCTCATCGAGGAAGTTGATCACCCGCTCCCAATAGCAAAGATCGGACGTGTCCATGTCGCGGCAGCAGGAACAGCGGTCGCCCACCCCCTCACAGTAACCATCGACCGTCTGGAATAGTTCATGGCCACAGTCCGGCCTGGGAACGGCTCCCAGTATCTGGAAACAGACATCCACCTTGGCGTCGGCTAGAGTATTGGCTATATCCTGGGCCAACATCACATGATCAGCTTCATCGCATACCCGATCGTTCGCTGATACAAGGACGAGAACCTTCGCAGTAATGTTCCCCAGGTCTGGAGAATCCAAGGCCTCCTCCAGCGCATCGCGGCCCGGCGCAGGGGCCATCAGTATCACCGCATCGAAGAGATTGGGGTGTTCGATCGCCAATTCAAGACTGTAAAGCCCTCCGCGTGAAAAACCCAT
>JAYGDV010000584.1:0-5022 GCA_046582735.1 Planctomycetota bacterium | reverse complement strand
TCTTCCTTGCGCAGATCCTCCTGGACCCCTTGCGGCACACGAATCATACGCGCCTTGTCGATAAGCGACTTGCGAATCGACTGGCGAATCCAGTAGGTGGCGTAGGTCGAGAAGCGTGTCCCCCTCTCGGGATCGTACCGGAAGATCGCCTTGTGAAGACCGAGGATCCCCTCCTGGAAAAGGTCACTTCGCCGCATACCAACGGGGTGGTAGCGGAAAACCTCCTTGAGCACCAGGCGCAGGTTCGGCAGAACCAGGTCGTCCCTGGCGGCACTGAGCGTGTCGAACAGCCGTCGAACGATCTTCTCGATCCGGGGGCTTTTTTCGAGTTGGCCGATTCCATTAGCCGGCAACGGCTTCTGAATGACCTCTTTGGTCCAGTTGAAGAGGGTCTCGGGATCGAGCCGATAGGTCGACAGAATCTCGACTCCCTTCTCGAAGCGGCTCCAGGCTTTTTTCCCAGCCGAGGAGGTTGGCTTCTTGCCAAGGAGCTTTTCACTCTCTTCAAGGTGCTTCTGCGCCGCCTCGAAATCTTCAGCCATCTGGTCCCGCAGCGACATCCACGTGAACATAAGCCCGCCATTGACCACGAGCTCGTTCATTCGTACCAGAAACCGCCTGTAGCCGGCGATATGGCGGGGAAGAAATACGGCCAGTCTCTTAAGACTCGCCTGGATCACTCTCCCTGCCTCGCGCTCCTGCTCCGCGTTGAGCAGGGGACGAACAGGAATCTGGAGGTCAGAAAAAGACAGGGGAATCCTGTCATTTGCAGCTTTTGCGGCTGTGCCAGGCTGAGCGGCTTTTTTTCCGCGGCCTGTTAATTTCCGTTTCTCTACGTTCGGAACTTTGCCTTTCATCAGCTACCCCCTTTCTACTACTTGCTTCCAGTTGCCGCCATTTTCGCCGGGTTGTTTGCGCAGTCGAGCAGGCCACTAGAACCTGTTGTGGTCTCGATTCCCGCGCGCTACCTCCTGTTGAAGTGTCAGCAACTTTTCTTACTGAAAGAACCGGGTAGGGTCGTCGCTCCCCCGTTCCCACACAACCGCCGGTGCCCAGGTTACTGGTCGCCGAACCGTCAGTGCAGGTCAGCCGGGAACTCCCGGTTCCCCCTTATCAAATGCCCTTGCAGCCCTGCGGCCGCTTTGCGTTTGAGCCTTTCGGCCCTTTCGCCACGGTAAGGTAAGACACCTTTGTCACCAAATGGTCACAGGCTTACCATAAATCGTTGCGATTTTTCATTCGTTCATCTCATCAGACGAATCAAAAGCTCTCGTCATTGCAGAAAAAAAGTACCTCGGCGCACATTTTTTCGTAATGCATCTTTTGAGTTCTCGTGAAAGTCGTCACAAACACACGGAGAGTTCAACCTGCTGGGCTCTCGATCCTTTATTTGCGATGAAAGCAACTCGCAGGCCGGAGACGGCAGATGCCTGAAAAACTACCACCGGGAGGTCTTTCCTGGGACCCCGATGGAGCTCAGAACCGGACAGTTCTTCGAAGGACCTCGCAGATATCCTCTACCTGGGGAAGGCAGGCATCGACGAGTTCCTGGGCAAAACCAACGTAGGTATCCTTGGCAGCAACCCTCATGACCGGTGCATCGAGATGGTCGAAGAGCTCCTGGGCAGCCCGCGCCGCGATCTCAGCGCCGAAACCGAAGGACTTGCTCTCCTCGTAGACTACCACCAGGCGGCCTGTGCGGCGGGTAGAGGAACTGATGGCTTCCCAATCGTAAGGCTGCAGGGAACGCAGATCGATCACCTCGACCTCGAACCCTTCATCAGCCAATTGCCTGGCGGCTTCCAGTGACTTCTGGACCTGGGCTCCGTAGGCAACGACGGTGACATCCTCTCCCTTTCGAACCGTAGCAGCCTTGCCCAGGGGAATCGTGTAATCCGCCCCTGGATCGGGAGCACGTGTATACTGCTGGCGGTAGAGATGCTTGTGCTCAAGGTACAGAACCGGATCTCCGCAGCGCATCGCGGTGCGCAGCAGACCAATGGCATCCCTGGCGTTGGAGGGCATGACCACCCGCAGACCAGGACACTGGCAGAACATCGATTCGCTGCTCTGACTGTGGTAAATCGCTCCACCCCGAACGTATCCTCCACTTGGACAACGAATGACCAGCGGACAGGAAAAGGCGTTATTTGAACGCCAGCGCATGAGAGCGAGTTCACTGCGGATCTGGTTCATCGCCGGCCAGATATAGTCAAAGAACTGTATTTCGACAACCGGCCGCATACCTCTTACAGCCATGCCGATGGCCCTGCCGACAATGGCTGATTCGGCAATCGGCACATTGTAGACCCTGCTGGAGCCGAAACGCTCCTGCAGACCATGGGTTACCTTGAAGACTCCACCCTTTCCTTTCACGCTCTCGAGATTCTCTTCCTTCGAACAATCAGCAATGTCCTCGCCAAAGATAACGACACGAGGGTCTCTCTGCATCTCGGTGGCCAGGGCACGGTTGATCCCCTCAACCATCGTGATCTTATCGCCGCCGACAACAGGTTTGTTTTCCCTGTCGATGACAGTTTCAGGATTGTAGATGAACCGGGAAACCGTGGATGCATCAGGCATCTCCTCTTCCTTGACCGCGTCGTAGATGTCCTGGAATTCATCGTGGGCATCCTGCCTGATGCGGTCGCCCTCGGCCGGATCGATCAACCCTTCCTCCACCAGCAGTCTCTCAAAAATGACCACTGGATCGCGTTCCTGGTCCGCCTCCTTTTCCGCCTGCGGACGGTAGCTGGCATCATCGTCTGAATCGGAATGCGGCTTGAGCCTGACCACGCGTGCATGCACCAGCGCCGGCCCCTTACCGCTTCGGCAATGGGCCACAGCCTCGCCCATCCCGTCAAAGCAATCGAGTACATCGACGCCATCGATTTCACGCACCAACAATCCGGGGAAATCTGAAAATGTCCGCGAGATGCTCGCTCCGGGTGTCTGGACCTCGGTTGGAACCGAGATGGCATACCCGTTGTCCTGGATCATGAAAAGCACCGGCAGCTTATTCAAAGATGCTGCACTGATGGCCTCGTAGAAATCTCCCTGGCTGGTAGCCCCATCACCGGCGGAAACATAGACCAGCTCATCTTCGCTGCAGGTGGGCAGGGAGGGATTAGGAGGCAGGCTCCTGACGATGCTGGTGACCTCGGCGGTACCCACAGCCTGCAGGAACTGGGTTCCGGTCGGGCTCGACTGGCTGACAATGTTGAGCTCAGGCGAGGCGAAATGATTCGGCATCTGACGTCCACCCGAGCTGGGGTCCGTTCTCTTGCCAAGAGGCTGGCGGAAAAGATCGGCGGGAGTCATTCCTAGCCCATAGACAAAGGTACGGTCCCGGTAATAAGGATAGAACCAGTCCTTGCCCGGCTTCAGCAGCTTCGCAGCAACAGCCTGGATGGCTTCATGCCCCGAGCAGCTGAGCTGGAATTGGAAAGCCCCCTGGCGCCTGAGGCGAATCTCTGCCTCATCAAGTTCGCGCGCCCTGACCATGAGATCATAGACCCAGAGAAGGTCTTCCTTCTTCACGGCTTCTATGGATTGGGTGCGGGTCTTGCTCTGAAGATACTTGATGACATTGGAGAGCTTGTAGCGTTCCATCCGGGTTTTCTCCTGTAGGATCCCGCCAGGACCCTTCCTGCACCTGCATTGCTTGCAGGCGTATAAAAAAGAAACGCCTCCCAGCCCTCAAACAGGGTGGGTAAGCGCTATATGCTCGACTGTTTCCAGTGAGAATGCAACTTTCTCATCGAGTTCCACAATAATTAGGCTGTTATTAACGGAACTTGTTGACTGAAAAAGAGTTACATATCGGGGTCTTTGACTGGGCCGGACTTTTTCAGCAAACCGGGAGAAAGTCCCCTCCAGGAACAGAAAAAAGTGAATGCAACGGCACCTCAACCCCAGAGGCTGGTGCTGAAATACCGCTCGCCAATGTCGTTAAGGACAGTCACCACAACCCCTTCATCGATCCTCTCGACGACATCCTGGACCCCCTTGAGATAGCCTCCGGAGGATTGGCCGACGAAGAAACCAGCCTGCGCGAGAGCCTGGCACATATCGTAGGCCTGCTCGATATTGACCTTTACCTTTCGGTCGACAACCGATTCATCAAAGATCTCTGGAACGATATCTTCCTCGGTTTCCATAGGCTTCAGTCCTTCGATACCGGGAAAAGCATCCGGAAGAATCATGGTAATCTCGGTCTCGGGAAGCTCTTCTTTGAGACGGCGCCCAACCCCGGTGATCGTCCCACCGGTTCCTACTCCACCGACAAAGTGGGTAATCCTGCGATCGGTCTGCTCGAGAATCTCAATCGCCGTCATATTGTAGTGAGCCTTCCAATTGCTCTCATTGCTGTACTGGTCACAGAAGAAATACTTGTCCGGATCGGCCTCGGCCTGACGGCGAACCTCGCGCAACGCCTCATCGTAGCCCTCTACCGCATCGGTAAACTCCAGCTCCCCCCCATGCGCAAGAATACGCTTCTTGCGCTCCTGCGATGCGTTCTCCGGAACGATGAGCTTGACCTTGTAGCCCAGGGCGCCGCCGATCATCGCATAGGCGATGCCTGCATTGCCGGAGCTCGAATCCAGCACGGTTCGCTCCGGCGTAAGCCGGCCATCCAGGATGGCGCTCAACAGCATCCAGAGCACAGGGCGGTCCTTGATGGATCCGCCCGGGTTGAAATACTCAACCTTGGCGTAGACCTCGACGCCCGGCTTATCGAGGCCGGGCAGGGAGATGGGCACCAGCGGGGTATTGCCGATCAGGGACAAACCCGGTGCCTTTTCGATCAGGGGAAGAAATTCCTCGGGAAGTGTGGACAAGGGCCCTTCGCTCCTCAAACGCCGCAGAAATGGGCGTAGTCGGTGTAGCCGGGGAACTCCTTCCCCTCGCCACAATACTTGCAGTCGGGATCAGCCTTGATCTTCAGCTCACGAAACCGGGCCTCGAGAGCATCGTAGGTCAGCAGCCTGCCGGTGAGCAGATCGCCCTTGCCCAGGATGA